>CANHLD010000011.1 GCA_947461325.1 Comamonadaceae bacterium | reverse complement strand
TGATCCGTCACACGCACAAAACCCACCCGCAACACACGGTGGTGGCTTACTCGGATAACGCCGCCATCATGCATGGACATCAGGTCGAGCGCTTTACCGCAGCACTCACCGGCTACATGCCGCGTTACGACAAAAGCAGCGGCGTTCAACATATTTTGATGAAGGTGGAAACGCACAACCACCCGACAGCTATTTCACCTTATCCGGGCGCGGCCACGGGCGCGGGCGGGGAAATTCGCGATGAAGGCGCCACCGGGCGCGGCGCCAAACCCAAGGCAGGCCTGACTGGTTTCAGCGTATCCAAGCTGTGGGGCAGTGGCATCGGGCAAGCCGCACACATGGCATCTGCTTTGCAAATCATGACCGAAGGACCTTTGGGCGGTGCCGCTTTCAATAATGAGTTCGGCAGACCGAATCTGCTGGGTTATTTCCGAGAATACGAACAAGTGGTCAACGGTGTGCAACGCGGTTACCACAAGCCCATCATGCTGGCAGGCGGCTTGGGCGTGGTGCGTGAAGAGCTGACACACAAACTCTTGTTTCCTGCAGGCACTTTGCTCATTCAACTCGGCGGTCCGGGCATGCGCATAGGCATGGGCGGTGGTGCCGCCAGTTCTTTGGCCAGCGGCAGCAACGCGGTCTCGTTGGATTTTGATTCGGTGCAACGCGGCAACCCGGAAATTCAACGCCGCGCCCAAGAGGTGATCAACCTTTGCAACGCTTTAGGCAAAAACACACCCATATTGGCCATACACGATGTGGGTGCAGGCGGTTTATCGAATGCGTTTCCGGAGCTTGTGAACGATGCAGGTCGCGGTGCGCGTTTTGATTTACGCCATGTTCCTTTGGAAGAAAGCGGTTTATCACCCAAAGAAATTTGGAGTAACGAAAGCCAGGAACGTTATGTGCTGGCGATTGCACCTGATTCACTGCCGCAGTTTCAGTTTTTTTGTGAACGCGAACGCTGTCCTTTCTCGGTCGTGGGTGTCACCACTGATGACGCACATCTCACCGTCAAACATACTGACGCCGTAGATGCGGTGGACATGCCTTTAGATGTGTTGCTCGGCAAGCCGCCCAAAATGACACGCGATGTGCAGCGCCTTGACAGCCCATTGCAAGACTTTCAAGCGAATGACCTCAGCCTGCAAGACGCGGTGCTCAAAGTTTTGTCGCACCCCACCGTCGCGAGCAAACGTTTCCTAATCACGATTGGGGACCGCACGGTGGGCGGGTTGAGTCACCGCGACCAAATGGTCGGCCCTTGGCAAGTGCCTGTCGCCGATTGCGCCATCACCTTGGCGGATTACAAAAGTGTGGCCGGCGAAGCCATGTCTTTGGGCGAACGCACGCCATTGGCAGCCATTAATGCACCTGCTTCGGGGCGCATGGCCGTGGCAGAAGCCATTACCAACCTGCTGGCCGCGCCATTTAACTTGGAGCGGGTCAAGCTGTCTGCCAACTGGATGGCTGCTTGCGGCGAACCGGGCGAAGACGCCGCCTTGTTTGACACCGTCAAAGCTGTGGGCTTAGAGCTGTGCCCGGCGCTGGGTATTTCTATTCCAGTGGGTAAAGACAGCTTGTCCATGCGTACCCGTTGGCAGGAGAACGGACAGTCCAAGCAAGTGACATCGCCGGTCAGTTTGATCGTCACTGCATTTGCCACACTTGAAGATGTGCGTGGTAATTTCACGCCTCAACTCAACGCTATGGAGTCCGACACCAGTTTGATCTTGATTGATCTGGGTCGCGGCCAACAACGCATGGGCGGCAGCATACTGGCACAAGCCACAGACCAACCGGGTGGCGAAGTGCCTGACCTAGATGACGCCCAGGATTTGAAGCAGTTGGTGAATGCCATCAACGATTTGCGCGCTAAGGGTTGGATACTGGCTTACCACGACCGCAGCGACGGCGGCTTGCTGGCCTGTGTCGCTGAAATGGCGTTTGCAGGTCATGTGGGCGTGGCCTTGAACATTGATCTGCTTGTCACTGAAGGCGACGGCATCAGCGACAGCCGCGCCGACCATGGCGACAGCAAAAACTGGTCGCAACAGGTAAGCGCCCGACGCGATGAACTCACGCTCAAAGCCTTGTTCACTGAAGAACTTGGTGCAGTGATTCAGGTGCGCACGGACTTGCGTGATCAGGTGATGCAAACGCTAAGACATCATGGCTTGTCGGTATGCAGCCATGTCATCGGCAAAACCCGGCCGGTCACTTCGAGTATCAGCAAAGGCGTGGGCGAACTCAGCGTGTGGCGAGACGCGAAAGAAATCTTCAGCGCCAGTTTGTTTGATTTGCATCAGGTGTGGGACAGCGTCAGTTGGAAAATTTGCCGCGAGCGAGACAACCCGCAATCAGCAGACGCTGAACATGCCGCTGCCGGTCTGCCCGACGACCCGGGTTTGCATGTGCACTTGACACCGGGTGCGCTCGACAATGTGGCCGCCCCGTACATCCACAAGCAGCGTCCGCGTGTGGCGGTGTTGCGCGAGCAAGGTGTGAATTCCCATGTGGAAATGGCTTATGCATTCACCGAAGCAGGTTTTGATGCTTACGACGTACATATGACCGATTTGCAGCAAGGACGCGCCAATCTCAAAGACTTTCAAGGCTTGGTGGCTTGCGGCGGTTTCAGTTACGGCGACACTTTGGGCGCAGGCAAGGGCTGGGCGCGCAGCATCACTTTTAACACAGCTTTGTCTGATCAGTTTCAAACATTTTTTGAGAGAAAAAACACTTTTGCGCTTGGTGTGTGTAACGGCTGCCAGATGTTCGCCGAGTTGGCCGTATTGATCCCCGGTGCGCAAGACTGGCCGCGTTTCACCGATAACCAAAGTGAGCGTTTTGAGGCGCGTTTGTCGCAAGTAGAAGTGATGGCGTCACCCAGTTTGTTTTTCCAAGGTATGGCAGGCAGCAGATTGCCGATTGCAGTAGCGCACGGCGAAGGCTATGCAGATTTCAGCGAACGCGGCAGCGCAGACAAAGTGCTGGCTGCGATGCGCTTCACCGACCACCAAGGCAAAGCCACCGAAGCCTACCCGCTTAACCCCAACGGTAGTCCAGGTGGACTAACCGCAGTCACCACGGCAGATGGCAGGTTCACTGCCATGATGCCGCACCCGGAGCGGGTGTTCAGGCAATTGCAGTTCAGTTGGACCGCTCAAAGTAATTTCCAAAAACCCACCGACTTCAGCCCCTGGATGCGAATATGGCGCAACGCTCGGCGTTGGGTAGACTGAGAGACAGGCTGGCTTTTTATATTCCAAACAAAGGAAGTACCCCATGAACATGAATACCAATATCACCAGGGACAGGGAACTTGTGGATTTGCTCTACAACAGTTACGTTCAACTGAGTGAATTACAAGCTGACTTGACTAGCCTAGAGCATCAGCACTCTGAGTTGCCAGTGGTTCATCTCGATCCTGCCCCTGTGCAAAATCATGACATCATGCAAAAACCCAAACAAAAAAGCGAACAAACCAAAACGCTGGAACACGCCATGAAAACAAATATCACGTTACAAAAAAACATGGTGCAGATCATCAAGCATTTGATACAAAACCACACTGACGCTGCCAGCATCATCAACGAATTTGAAAAGATCCGAACCAGCCATATTTTGCAAAGCGTGCCCTTTGCCCTAGCACATGTGATACCTATCGTCGAAGCGCACAAATAAGCGCAGGCCTCAAAAAAAAGCCCCGGTTATGTGAGATATCCGGGGCTTTTTTGGAGTGAATAAAATTATTCTATTTTGGCTTTGTCACGCAATGATTGCTGAAACTCGGCCAACTTGTTGGTTTGCAATTGCTGCAGAATTTGCGGTTTGACTTCGTCCAACTTAGGCAGTTGCGCATCCCGCACATCGTCCAAGCGAATGATGTGATAACCGAACTGGGTTTTCACCGCTGTGTCTGTGGTTTGACCTTTTTTCAATGCCACCATGGCTTCTGAGAACTCTTTGACGAAACTGGCTGGGTTAGCCCAATCCAAATCACCACCTTTGGCACCTGAGCCTGGATCTTTGGATTGCTTTTTGGCAATCTCATCAAACTTGCCGCCCTTTTTCAAGCTGGCGATGATGGCTTTGGCCTGCTCTTCTTTTTCCACCAAGATGTGGCGAGCTTTGTACTCTTTACCGCTGCCGCTCAGACCGGCGAACTTGTCGTATTCAGCTTTGATTTCGGCATCAGTGACGGGATTGTTTTTTTGAAAATCAGCAAACAGTTCACGGATCAACAGACTTTGACGAGCAAGTTCCATTTGCGTTTTGAAATCCTCTGAAGCGTCCATGCCTTTGCTTTGTGCTTCTTGCATGAAGACTTCTCGAACAATCACTTCTTCACGCAGTTGTTGCTCCATTTCGGGATTTACGGGGCGGCCTGAGCGCTCAAGTTGCGCTGCCAATGCTTGCAAACGGGCTTTAGGCACCGCTTTGCCGTTCACGATAGCGATGTTTTGTGCGCTGACCGCCGAGGCAGCCAAAAGAGCAGTCAACAATACAGTTTTTAAAAAGGGAGAATTCATGGAATGGCTTTCTAAGAGATAAATCAGGTTTGAAATTGCGGGAATAAATCTGCCGCAGTTTCAATTAGGTGCATCGACAATTTCGATGGCCAGCGCATGCAAACCCTGGTCAGTAAATTGTTGCAACGCATCATACACAAGACGGTGACGCGCTACTCGGCTGATGCCTTCAAAGGCTTGGGCTCCTATTCGCACACGGAAATGCGTGCCTTGTCCTGAACCGTCAGAGCCTGCGTGACCGGCGTGGGCCGCACTTTCATCTTCGACTTGAAGAAAAAAGGGCGTCAAATCGGAAGATAGCCTGGCTCGTAATTGGTCTGCGCTGATGTTCATGGCTCCTCCGTTGTTTTGGCTTGTGCTTTGTCGTTTGGATCTTCCGGTTGTGGTTGTATGTGTTTGCTGAGATACACACCTTGACCCAAAACAAATAAAAGCATCAAGCCCATACTGCCGAACAATTTGTAATTAACCCAAGTGTCGGTGTCATAGTTAAAAGCCACCCACAGGTTGAGCCCACCCTTGACAGTAAAAAACACAGCCCAACTCCACAACAACTTTTGCCAAATCTCGTCGGGCAATGAAAGTTGAGCTGACATCAAGGATTTGATGAAATTTTTCTTCATCAACAGCTGTCCGCCAATCAATATGCAGCCCATCAACCAAAACAAGATGGTGGGCTTCCATTTGATGAATGTGTCATTGTGGGTTAGCAAGGTCGCACCGCCAAACACGGTGATGATGCCCAAACTGATCCATTGCATGGGTTCAACTTTGCCGTACTTGAAATACAACCAGCCGATTTGCACCAAAGTTGCCAGCATCGCCACGGCAGTAGCTACGTAAATACCTGCGAATTTGAAAGCGATGAAAAACAAGGCAATCGGAAAAAAATCTATCAACAGTTTCATGACTTGCCTTGCTCAGGTTCGAAAGACAAAGCCGCCGAATTCATGCAGTAGCGCAACCCGGTAGGCGCAGGTCCGTCTGGGAACACATGCCCCAGATGCGCTTTGCAAACTGAGCACACGGTTTCGGTTCGCAACATGCCGTGGGCGGTATCGGTTCGCTCTTCAATTGCTTTGTCGTCACTTGCCTTGTAAAAACTTGGCCAACCGCAGCCTGCATCAAATTTGGTGTCGGACTCGAAAAGCAAATTGTCACAACACATGCAGCGGTATACACCTTTGTCCCAATGGGATTCATAGCGTCCGGTGTAGGGGCGTTCTGTCGCGGCGTGACGCGTGACTTCGTAGGCCACCGGTTCGGCGTTTTTGGCAGCCAGATGGGCGCGCCATTCGGCGCTGTTTTCGGGAAGTTTCATGAGGAACAACTGATGGAAATGGAAGAAGCCCAGTCGGGCGGAAAAGCGGCGAAATGTTCAAACGCAGGGTGTTCATCAAATGGTGAAGAGAGCACTTGCAACAATTGATCAATGCCACTGAAGTCGCCCATTTTCGCTTGTTGTATCACCTGCTCACCCAAGTGGTTGCGCAACACGAATTTGGGGTTGGTTGTCAGCATGGCAATGCCCGCTTGGCTCAGGTCTACATCCTTGAGCCTTTGAATATATCCGGGTAACCAGGCGTCCCACTGAGTCGCATCGATGAACATGTCTCTGACAGGGGCAAAGGTTTGCGCGGGGTTCGCCAAATCTTTAAGGGCTACTGCATGACTTAATCGACGCCAAAAAATAGTGAAGTCGGTTTTCTCTGCGGCGAGGACTTTCAACAATTGTTCAATCAAAGTGTGGTCATCGGTCTGCACTTGTGGCAGTCCCAGTTTGGCGGCAAAAGCTTGATCAGCCAAAGCCGGGTAAAGGGTTTTGTAGGTTTCCAAAGCTGCCAAAGCCATGTCTTGATCTTCAATCAATGGCAACAGAGCCTGACCCAAACAAAACAAATTCCAATAGGCGATTTGTGGTTGCCGGGCGTAGGCGTAACGACCCTGATGGTCGGAATGGTTGCATATGTGTGCTGGGTCAAAACCATCTAAAAATTGAAACGGCCCGTAGTCAATCGTCAATCCCAGCAAACTCATGTTGTCCGTGTTCATCACGCCGTGGCAAAAACCGACAGCCTGCCATTTCGCCATCAACGATGCCGTCAATCGGGTGATCTCTTCTAGCACCGCCGTGTACCTCAGCGCACCCGGCGGGGTTGGGATCAAGTGGTCAAAATGCTGATGGATTAAATGATCCACCAGTTTTTTCAACGAAACTGTGTCTCCATTCGCGGCGAAATGCTGAATGTGACCGAATCGCAAAAAACTCGGTGCGACGCGCGTCACCACCGCAGCTGTTTCAATCTCTTCACGCAGAACACGGTCAGGTGAGCCGACCAAACCCAAGGCACGCGTGGTGGGGATACCCAAACCATGCATCGCTTCACTGCATAAAAATTCTCTGATGCTCGAGCGCAATACCGCACGACCATCGCCCATGCGAGAGTAGGGCGTTTGACCAGCCCCCTTGAGCTGAAATTCCTGTTGGCCAGATGCCGTCTGAATATTGCCCAGTGACAAGGCGCGCCCGTCACCTAATTGGCCTGCCCAAACACCGAACTGGTGACCGCTGTAGACAGTGGCAAACGGCTGACTTCCCGGCCACACAGCATTGCCAGCCAATACTTGAAGCATCAATTCGCTGTCCCATTCACCCTCAGGCCAGCCCAAATCCTGTGCCAGCGAGAGGTTTTTGGCTACCCAATGCACATTCGCCAAGGGCGTGGGCTGAACTGGCGTGAAATACACAGTCCCCAATGCGTCAAAGGGGTGGTGCCATTCCAAGGTAAAGCTCTGTTTGATCAATTCCTGCATATGACAATTGTGCACAATACGCCAAACAACGCGCACGGTAGTGCCATTACAAAGGAGATTCCCATGCTGGGATTGATGCAACAACAGACCTTGTTGATATCGGACATGATTGAGTTTGCCGAGAAACACCATGGCGACACCGAGGTGATTTCACGCAGAGTAGAAGGCGACATCCATAGAAGCGACTGGTCCACCATTGCTTCGCGCGCAAGGCAGGTTGCAAACGCACTCGACGGCTGGAAGATCGGTCAGGGCGACCGTGTCGCTACCCTAGCGTGGAATGGCTACAGACATTTGGAACTGTATTTCGGTGTCAGCGGCAGCGGCCGTGTCTTACACACCTTGAACCCGCGCTTACATCCCGAGCAAATCACTTGGATCGTCAACCACGCAGAGGACACAGTCCTTTGCTTTGACATGACTTTTTTGCCAATTGTTCAAAAAATCCACCAAGACTGTCCGACAGTTAAGCGCTGGGTGGCCTTGTGCGATGCAGACAAATTGCCTGCGGATGCTGGCGTCACCGGTTTAGTCAGTTACGAAGCCTGGATGGGAAAGCAGTCGACGCAATACCAATGGCCTGCATTGGATGAAAACACGGCTTCATGCATGTGCTACACCAGTGGAACGACCGGTAACCCCAAGGCTGCTCTGTACAGCCACCGTTCAACAATGTTGCATGCGTATGCATGTGCGTTGCCGGATGTGATGTGTTTGTCCGCGCGTGACAGTATTTTGCCCGTGGTTCCCATGTTCCACGTGAACGCTTGGGGCTTGCCATACAGCGCAGCCATGGTCGGCGCGAAACTGGTGTTTCCCGGTGCGGCTCTTGACGGCAAATCAGTTTATGAACTGCTTGAGAGCGAAAAAGTTACTCTGGCTGCAGGCGTGCCCACCGTCTGGCAAATGTTATTGGGGCATTTGAAAGCCGGGGGCTTGCGCTTCAATTACCTGACGCGAACAGTCATCGGCGGTTCAGCGTGTCCACCAGCCATGATCCAAGCCTTTAACGATGAATACGGCGTTGAAGTGCTGCATGCCTGGGGCATGACAGAACTCAGTCCTCTGGGCACTTTGTGTACCTTAAAAAACAAACACATGGATTTGCCTGCGGATGAAAAAATGAAAATCCGTTTGAAGCAAGGCCGCGCTATTTTTGGCGTGGATTTCAAGATCGTAGACGACCAAGGTAAAGAACAACCCAACGACGGCAAAGCCTATGGCGATTTGCTGGTCAAAGGGCCGTGGGTCATCAGAGAATATTTCAAGCAAGAAGGCAGTTCACCTTTGGTCGACGGTTGGTTCCCCACCGGTGACGTTGCCACCGTGGACCCTGACGGTTTTTTGCAAATCACGGATCGCAGCAAAGACGTCATCAAATCGGGCGGCGAATGGATCAGTTCCATCGACGTTGAAAACATCGCCATGGCGCACTCAGATGTGCTCATGGCCGCGTGTATCGGCATGGCACACCCCAAATGGGATGAAAGACCTATTGTGGTCGTGGTCAAAAAGCCCGGCACGCAGGTTGCCCGTGATGAATTGCTAAAGTTTTATGAAGGCAAAATCGCCAAGTGGCAAATTCCAGATGATGTGGTGTTTGTGGACGCCATTCCTTTGGGCGCCACAGGCAAAATGCTGAAAACCAAATTGCGCGAGCAGTTAGCCGGTTACAAGTTACCGTCCTGAAATACTGATGGTTTTTATTCTCTAGGGCTTACCCTAGCAGGGTCAACCCGAAAAAAACGTTAGGCTTGATGTTCTATGCATGAGGAGAAAAGAATGCTGTTTCGCAAAGTAGGTATAGCGTTGGTATTGAGTGGTTTGAGTTTGGTGGCTTCCGCCCAAAAAGGCGAGACCGTCAAAATTGCTTGGATAGACCCCTTGTCTGGCTTAATGGCACCTGTGGGCTCCAACCAACTCAAAAGCTTGCAATATTTGGCTGAGGAATACAACAAAAACAATGTGGCTGGTGTCAAGTTTGAAATCATCGGACTCGATAACAAACTCAGTCCTGCCGAGAGTTTGAACCAGCTCAAATCCGCCATGGACCAAGGGGTGCGTTACATCACTCAAGGTAACGGCTCATCTGTGGCCGGCGCTCTTGTGGATGCCGTCAATAAACACAATGACAGAAATCCAGGCAAGGAAATTGTTTTCCTGAACCATTCTGCGGTTGATCCGGACCTGACCAACAGCAAATGCAGTTACTGGCATTTTCGCTTTGATGCTGACACCTCCATGAAGATGGAGGCCATGAGTTCCTTCATCAAAGAATTGCCCGATGTGAAAAAGATTTACCTGCTGAATCAAAATTACTCCCATGGTCAACAGGTGGCCAAATACGCCAAAGAAACCATTGGCCGCAAACGCCCTGATGTGCAATTCGTCGGCGAAGATTTGCACCCACTCGCGCAAGTGCGCGACTTTGCACCCTACATTGCCAAAATCAAGGCCTCCGGCGCTGATTCGGTCATCACCGGTAACTGGGGTTCAGATTTGGCCTTGCTCGTTAAAGCAGCCAATGAAGGTGGTTACACAGGCAGGTTCTTCACCTACTACACCGGCGTCACAGGCACACCAACAGCGTTGGGACAAAGTGCGGCAGGCCGTGTCTACCAAGTTTCTTATGCGCACTACAACATGACCGGCCCTATGGCCAAGTACCGTGACGGTTTCAAAGCCAAGTTTAATGACGATCTGTACACCGGTTCCATGATCAGTATTTTCGACCTGCTCACTGCAGCCATGGCTCAGGCCAAATCGACCGACCCGGTCAAAGTAGCGGCCAGCATGCACGGCTTCAAATTCAAAGGGTTCAACGGTGACATGGAGATGCGCAAGTTTGACCATCAACTGCAACAAACCCTCTACATATCCGTCTGGCAAAAAGCCGACAAAAAGAACCCCTATAGCCCGGAGAACACAGGCATGACCTTGGCCTCTGTCAAGACTTTCGAGCCTTATGTTTCCAGCACGCCCACCAGCTGCCAGATGAAGTTACCTTGACGTGATTTTCAAGTTTTACCTGCCTGATACACGGGCATATTTGACGCCTGCCGCGCGCGCTTGAACATGGAGTTCTTTTTTATCTCCATGCTCAATGGCGTGAGCTACGGTTTACTGCTTTTCATGTTGAGTTCAGGTTTGACCCTGATCTTCAGCATGATGGGAGTACTCAATTTCGCCCACGCCAGTTTTTACATGCTGGGCGCTTATTTCGGTTACACACTCAGCGGTGTGCTGGGTTTCTGGCCTGCGTTGCTGATTGCGCCTGTGCTCACCGGCGCTGCCGGTGCTTTTTTCGAAAGCCAAGTACTCAGACGCGTTCACAAAATGGGGCATGTGTCTGAACTGTTGGTGACTTTCGGTTTGTCCTACATCGTGCTTGAAATTGTTCAGTTGGTTTGGGGCAGGGTGGCTGTGGAGTTCTTGCCGCCCGCTGAGTTGCAAGGCCCTTTGTTCACACTGATCAACCATTCAACGACAGGACTTTCCTTGGTTTCAGGTGCAGGCGGTGCTGCTTGCCAGTCGGCAGATGCAACAGTGCGCATACTTTGTACGCCGTTCCCAGCTACGCGGGGATTCATCATGTTGACTGCATTGGGCATGATGGTCAGTTTGTGGTGGGTCTTGACCCGAACACGGGCTGGCTTGATCATTCAAGCGGCTTTGACTCACCCGCACACCGTGGAAACTCTGGGGCACAACGTACCGCGCATTTTCATGCTGGTGTTTGCCATGGGAACCGGCTTGGCCGGCTTGGCCGGGGTAATCGGCGGATTCACGTTCATCACTGAACCCTCCATGGCAGCCACAGTGGGGTCGGTCATCTTTGTGGTGGTCGTGGTGGGCGGCATTGGCTCTTTGAGTGGTGCGTTTTTAGCTTCACTCTTGATTGGTGTGGTGCAAACTTTCGCGGTTGCGGTTGACTATTCCATTTTGAATATGCTCAATGACTTGGGTTTCATTTTGTCAGTCGAAGCGCAAAACAACACCATGCTCATGTTGTCCATCTCGCAAGCGGCCCCCGTGTTGCCTTATTTACTGCTGGTGCTGATTCTTATCTTCCGCCCCCGAGGTTTGCTGGGGAAACGCGATGCTTAAGTCAAACCTTCAGTCCGCTTCCTATTTTGAAAAATTTGTATGGCTGGGCTTTGCTTTGGTATTGCTCGTGGCGCCTTGGGTTTTTACCAGCAATTTGTCCATGACCATGATGTCGCAAATGGGCATCGCCATCATTGCCTGTCTTTCCTATAATGTACTGCTCGGACAAGGCGGCATGCTGAGTTTCGGTCATGCGGTCTACAGCGGCATGGGCAGTTACCTCACTATTCACGCATTGAATGCGGTGGGGGCGGGCACGCTTCCTATTCCAGTGTCACTGCTACCTCTGATCGGCGGAATTGCAGGCATGGGGTTTGCGGTTTTACTTGGCTTTGTCACCACACGCAAATCCGGAACGACCTTCTCCATGATCACGCTAGGTATGGCCGAGTTGGTGTTTGCCATGTCACTCATGTTCTCTGAATTTTTCGGCGGTGAAGCTGGTGTATCTGCCAACCGCGTAGCCGGACAAGCATTTCTCGGCATCACCTATGGACCCCAGCGTCAGGTGTATTACCTGATTGCGGTTTACACCTTCATCAGTGTCGGCTTGCTTTACGCGTTGACACAAACACCGTTAGGACGCATTTTGAATGCCGTGCGCGACAACCCGGAACGCGTGGAGTTTGTCGGCTACAACACCCAAATGGTTCGTTACCGGGCTTTCATCATCGCCGGATTTTTTGCCGGCATTGCCGGCGGCTTGGGCGCGCTCAATTTTGAAATCGTCACCGCTGAGGTGGTGGGTCCCTCACGCTCCGGTGCTTATTTGCTGTTCACATTCTTAGGCGGTGCCACATTCTTTTTCGGACCGGTGCTTGGCGGCGTTTTGATGGTGTTGGCATTCGTTCTTCTGTCTGAAATAACCAAAGCCTGGCTGCTTTACCTGGGACTTATCTTTTTGTTCATGGTGGTGTATGCGCCCGGCGGATTTGCCGCGCTCATCATGACTAACTTGCGCGTCATCAAAGCAGGCGCTTTTAGACGGTTGAATATGGCCTACGCGGGTTTGCTTGTTTCAGGATGTGTGATGTTGGGTGGTGCGAGTTCATTGATTGAAATGATCTACCACTTGCAACTGAATTCCTCCGTGGACACCCAATTGGCATTTGCAGGCATGGTGTTAGACACGGGCAGCAAGGTCACTTGGTCCGTTGTGGTTGCAATCACAGTGGTGGCATTGTTATGGTTTGACTGGCAACGTAAATTCTTCATCAGCAAATGGGAATTGGTTCAAACTGATATCGCCCAGGCTTCGCAATCAGGAGGTGCGTCATGAGCACCAGTCCATCATTGGTTTTGACCGACGTACATAAGCAATTCGGCAAAACAGAAATCATCCGCGGCGTCAATTTGAGCGTGCAACCAGGTGAGCGCGTGGCCATCATCGGGCCCAACGGCGCTGGCAAATCCACACTTTTCAATCTCATCAGCGGCCGATTTGCGCCCAGCAGTGGTTCCATTCATTTGCATGGTCAGCGGATTGACGGATTGAAACCCTTTGAGATCAACCGACAAGGTTTGTCCCGCAGTTTTCAAATCACCAATATCTTTCCAAAGCTGAGTGTGTTTGAAAACCTGCGCTGCTCTGTTTTATGGAACCTTGGCCACCGCTACAGTTTTTGGTCTTTTCTCAGCCAACTCAACGATGCAAATGCGCTGGCCCATGAGTGGATGCAACGCATACACCTGGATCACAAAAGCCAGGAACTCGCCATGAACCTGACCTACGCAGAGCAACGCGCTTTGGAAATTGGCATCACCATGGCGGGCGGCGCCAATGTGGTGCTTTTGGACGAACCCACAGCAGGCATGAGCACCACTGAAACCTCGCGCTTCATCCACTTGATCAAAGAAGTCACGCAAGGCAAAACCCTGCTGACTGTGGAGCATGACATGGGCGTGGTTTTTGGTCTGGCGGACAAAATCGCGGTGCTGGTTTATGGCGAAATCATTGCTTTTGACACCCCAGAAAAAGTCCGCGCCAATCCACGGGTGCAAGAAGCCTATTTGGGCAGTCTGGAAGAACAAGGCCATTGACTATGCTACAAATAGACCAACTTCATGCGTATTACGGCAAGAGCCATGTGTTGCAAGGCGTGAGCTTTCACATTGCCCAAGGCGAAATCGTGGCCTTACTGGGGCGAAATGGCTCAGGCAGATCCACCACCGCCAAAGCCATCATGGGACTGGTGGATTGTCACGGTCAGATGACTTTCAAAGGGCAAAGCCTGATCAACCGCAAACCCTTTGACATTGCCCACATGGGCATCGGCTATGTGCCAGAGAACCGCGATATTTTCCCCAAACTCACAGTCCACCAAAACTTGTTGCTTGGACTCAAAGGCAAGGTCCCCACCGGTCGCTGGAATTTTGAAGACATGTACGAATTGTTTCCGCGACTGCGTGAGCGTCAGCACACCGAGGCTGGCGTGTTGTCGGGCGGCGAACAGCAAATGCTGACCCTGTGCAGAACACTGATGGGCGACCCTGAACTCATCATCATTGATGAACCCACTGAAGGTTTGGCGCCCAAAATCGTAGAGTTGGTCGGTCAATTTTTGCGCGAACTTCGCAACCGCGGTGTGTCGGTCTTATTGATTGAACAAAAACTGACGATTGCCATGCAAATTTCTGACAGAGCCTTGGTCATGGGCCATGGCAGTATGGTGTTTGACGGCACCCCGGCCGGCTTGCGCGAGGATGCAGCTGTTCGCAAAGAATGGCTGGAAGTTTGAACCCCAAACAGATTCTTCAGACTACAATCCACAAAAAAGAACGACCGTTCTTTTTTGTGTATCCATTTTTCACAAGGAACTTACATGAGTGCTGATTACGCTGTTCATGGCGATGTCGCCGTGATCACAATGAACAACCCGCCTGTGAACGGTTTGGGTTTGGCCACCAGACAAGCCATTGTCAAAGGCTTACAGCAAGCCGAGGCAGACGATGCCGTCAAAGCCATCGTGATCACCGGCGCGGGCAAGGCTTTTTCCGGCGGCGCTGACATCAAAGAGTTTGGTTCAGACAAGGCTTTGCAAGAACCCCATTTACTGAGCGTCATCAGCGCAGTGGAAAACTCTCCCAAGCCTGTCGTGGCCGCTATTCACAGCGTGGCCATGGGCGGTGGATTGGAGTTGGCTCTGGGTTGCCATTACCGTGTTGCTGCACCGGGGGCTGATATTGCTCTGCCTGAAGTGAAATTGGGTTTGATCCCCGGCGCTGGCGGTACGCAACGACTGCCGCGTGTCATCGGCGTCGAAGCGGCTTTGAACATGATCGTCAGCGGTGAACCGGTCAAGAGTGAAATGCTGGCCATGTTGCCAGGACAAAAATTGTTTGACCAGATGGCTGAATCCAAAGACAGCTTGATGCAAGAGGCGATTGCCTTCGCACAGGGCGTGGTCGGCACTTCACCGCTGCCGCTGGTGCGTAACCTGCCCTGCAAACACCCGAACGCGGACGCGTTTTTCAAATTCAGCCTGAACATGGTCAACGGCATGACCAAAGGCAAATACCCGGCACCACCCAAATGCATTGAGGCCGTGCAAAACGCCACCAAAATGAAGTTCGACCAAGGCATGGCGGCCGAGCGTGAAATCTTCACCAACCTGATGTGGACGCCTGAGTGCCGTGCGCTGCGGCATTTGTTTGTCGCGCAACGCGCTGCCTCCAAAATCGACGATGTGCCTTCAGATACGCCTCAGCGCGAGATCAAATCAGTGGCCGTCATTGGTGCGGGCACCATGGGTGGCGGCATCAGCATGAATTTTCTTAACGCCGGTATTCCTGTGAAGATGTTGGAGATGAAGCAAGAAGCGCTGGACAAGGGCGTTGGCATTCTTCGCGGGAACTATGAAGCGCAAGTCAAAAAAGGCAAATTGAAAGAGGACAAACTTAAGCAACGCATGGACTTGCTGAGCACCACCTTGAACTATGAGGATTTGAAAGACGCAGACTTGGTGATCGAAGCGGTTTTCGAAGAAATCGGTGTCAAAGAACAGGTGTTCAAAAAACTCGACGAAGTGATGAAGCCCGGTGCCATTCTGGCTTCCAACACGTCCACATTGGATGTGAACGCCATTGCGCATTTCACACAACGTCCGCAGGACGTGGTTGGTTTGCATTTTTTCAGCCCTGCCAATGTGATGAAACTTTTAGAAGTGGTGCGTGGCGCAGACACGGCCAAAGACGTCATGGCTACGGTCATGTCAGTGGCTAAAAAAATCAAAAAGACGGCAGTGGTTTCGGGCGTGTGCGACGGCTTCATCGGCAACCGCATGATCGAACAGTACAGCCGCCAAGCTGGTTTTCTGATTGAAGAAGGCTGCACACCGCAACAGGTCGACAAGGCCGTTGAAAAATTTGGCTTTGCCATGGGCCCGTTTCGCATGGGTGACTTGGCCGGTAACGACATCGGATGGGCGATCCGCAAACGCCGTTATGTGGAAAAACCTGACATGAAATACAGCAAGACGGCCGACTTGTTGTGCGAAATGGGTCGTTTCGGCCAAAAAGCAGGCAAGGGCTGGTATGACTATGTCCCGGGTAAGCGCGACGCGATTCCCAGCAAAGAAGTGGAAGACATGATTGCCGGACACCGCCAGTCCCTAGGCATCACAGCACGCAAAATCACAGACGATGAAATCGTGCAGCGTTTGGTGTTTTCGTTGGTCAACGAAGCTGCTTACATATTGGAAGAAGGCATCGCAGCCCGCGCCAGCGATATCGACATGGTTTACATCACCGGCTACGGTTTCCCCATCTACCGTGGCGGCCCCATGATGTATGCCGATCAATTCGGTTTATTCAACATGGTGCAAGCTATGCACCGCTTCTCTCAAAACCCGCACGACGACGCAACATTTTGGCAACCGGCTCCGCTGCTTGCCCGTCTGGTCGCCGAAGGTAAAAATTTCAATTAAGGACACACCATGACAAACGCCGTCATTGTTTCAACTGCACGCACGCCGCTGGCCAAAAGCTGGAGAGGCGCATTCAATATGACCCACGGAGCAACCCTGGGCGGACACGCGGTCAAACACGCGATCGCCCGCGCAGGCATTGACGCCGCTGAAGTCGAAGACGTCATCATGGGTTGCGCCAACCCTGAGGGCGCCACCGGTGCCAACATCGCGCGCCAAATCGCACTCATGGCAGATTGCCCCATCACGGTGAGTGGCTTGACCGTCAACCGCTTTTGTTCTTCCGGCCTGCAAACCATTGCATTGGCTTCGCAACGAGTGATCGCCGGAGAAGGTGATGTATACGTCGCAGGTGGTGTGGAAAGTATTTCTTGTGTGCAACAGGAAATGAACCAGCACATGCTGGCTGACCCATTACTGATGAAGAAAAAGCCTGAAATTTACTGGAACATGCTGCAGACCGCCGAGCAAGTTGCCAAGCGCTACAACATTGGCCGTGATCGCATGGACGAATATGGTGCCGCCAGCCAGCAAAAAGCGTGTGCCGCGCAAGCCGCTGGCAAATTCAATGATGAAATTGCAGCCATCACCGTGCAAGCAGGCGTGGTTGACAAAGTCATGGGCATGATGACCAAACAAGTCACCGTCAGCGCTGACGAAGGCTTGCGCGAAGGCACCACGGCTGAAGGCATTTCAAGCATCAAACCTGCTGTGCCTGGTGGCGTCATTTCTGCCGGCAATGCTTCGCAGTTTTCTGACGGTGCAGGTGCCTGTGTGATCACCAGTGAAGAATACGCGGTCAAACACAATCTCAAACCTTTAGGCCGTTTCTTAGGCTTTGCTGTCGCTGGCTGCGAACCCGATGAAATGGGTATCGGTCCGGTCTACGCCATCCCCAAAGTTTTAAAGCGTTTGGGCTTGACGATTGCTGATATTGACCTGTGGGAATTGAATGAAGCGTTTGCGGTGCAAGTGCTGTATTGCCGCGATAAATTGGGCATCCCGCCGGAGTTATTGAATGTGAATGGCGGTGCCATCGCCGTGGGTCACCCGTATGGTGTCAGCGGCCAGCGCCTGACCGGTCATGCCTTGATTGAGGGTAAACGCCGTGGCGCCAAGCGAGTATGTGTCACCATGTGCATTGGCGGCGGCATGGGCGCTGCCGGTGTGTTTGAAGTGCTGTAAGCCTGGCAGTCATCCACAAGACAACCCGTCCACCGTGACGGGTTTTTTTCTTTTAAAGTCGCCTTATGACATTGAGAACCACGGTTGATTTTTTTCTCTACGACTGGTTAGGCGTTGCAGGCCTGACCCAGCGCCCGCGTTTTAGCGACCATTCGCGTGAAACCTTTGACGCCGTGCTTGATACCTGCGAGCGTATCGCGCGTGAAAAATACGCGCCGTTCAACCGCACGGTGGATGTGCAAGAACCGGTGTTCGACGGTGAAAAAGTCATATTGCCTGCGTGTACCCAAGAGGCTTTGAACGCTTATGCCGCAAGTGGCATGCTCAGCGCCGCACAAGACCATGACATTGGCGGCATGCAATTGCCTTACACCGTGGAAGCGGCAGCGAACGCATTTTTCGCCTGTGCTTCAGTCAGCATCGGTGCCAGCATGCTCACCGTCGGCAATGCCAATTTGTTGATGGCACATGGCAGCGATTTGCAAAAACAAGTGTTTGCGTTGAACGAATTCTCCGGCCGTTTTTCGGGCACCATGTGTTTGTCAGAACCGCAAGCGGGTTCGTCCTTGTCGGATATCGCCACCCGCGCCACGCCCGATGGCGTCGACCATGCAGACGACCCATTGGGTCCGCGTTATCGCTTGCGCGGCAACAAAATGTGGATCTCCACCGGTGACCACGAATTGACAGAAAACATCGTGCATCTGGTGCTGGCAAAAATTCCTGATGGAAACGGCAAAACCCTTCCCGGTACCAAAGGCATTTCTTTGTTCATCGTGCCCAAGCATTTGGTCAACACAGAGGGTGAATTGACTGGCGAACGCAACGATGTGGCATTGGCGGGTTTGAACCACAAACTAGGTTGGCGCGGCACCGTGAACACCTTGCTGAATTTCGGCGAAGGTCGTTACCCTGCGCGTGGCAGTGCAGGTGCCATAGGTTATTTGGTAGGCAAACCAGGCGAAGGTTTGAAATGCATGTTCCACATGATGAACGAGGCGCGTATCGGCGTGGGCTTGGCTGCCACCATGTTGGGTTTGGCGGGTTACTACGCATCGCTGGACTATGCCCGCACACGCACTCAAGGCAGACCGGTCGGACCTGCAGGCAAAGACGCATCTCAGCAACCGGTAAAACTCATAGAACACGCCGACATCAAACGCATGTTGCTGGCGCAAAAAGCCTATGGTGAAGGCGCGTTGGCACTGGGCTTGTATTGCGCGCAACTTGTCGATGAGTTGCACACCGGAGATGAAGAACAAAAACATGAAGCGCAATGGTTGCTTGAAGTGCTGACACCTATCGTGAAAAGCTGGCCCAGCGAATGGTGCCTGGAGGCCAACAGTCTGGCGATACAAATTCACGGTGGTTATGGCTACACGCGAGATTTCCCCGTAGAGCAATACTGGCGCGACAACCGCTTGAACATGATCCACGAGGGCACACACGGCATTCAAGCCATGGACTTGCTGGGCCGCAAAGTGTTGCTTGACAAGGGATTGGGTTTGCAATTGCTGGGTCAGCGCATCCAAGTCACGTGCCAACACGCGACGACGGACATTCAAAAACAACAAGCCACAGCGCTGCAAAACGCGTGGGCGCATGTGGTTCAAGCCACGGGGGACGCGTGGCAAGGCGACAACCCGGCCTTGTCGTTGGCGAATGCGGTGCCCTATATGCAAGCCTTTGGTCACACCGTAATGGCGTGGATATGGTTAGATGTGTCGCTGTCCAGCCAAGCTGATGACGCTGCCAGTCGTGGAAGAAGACAAGCCTGCCAGTATTTTTTCAACTACGAGTTACCGAAAACCGAGGCCTGGCTGAACGTGGTGCGGTCCCAAGACGCCACTTGCGCCGACATGCCTGAAGACGCTTTTTGATCCACTTTTTTTGAACGGAAACACACCATGACACGAACAGTGAAACAACTTTTTGATTTGACCGGCAAGACCGCATTGGTCACCGGCGGTTCGCGCGGACTCGGGCTGCAACTCGCGCAGTCGCTGGGTGAAGCCGGTGCACGCATCATGCTGAGTTCGCGCAAAGCCTCTGACCTCGAATCATCGGCTGCGGAATTGAAAGCCGCAGGCATTGATGTGCAATGGATTGCTGCAGACTGCGCGGATGAAAAAGACATTCATCGCTTGGCCGCTGAAACACTCAAAGCTTTCGGTCATGTGGATATTCTGGTGAACAACGCTGGCGCTGCTTGGGGCGCGCCTGCTGAAGACCATCCGCTAGAAGCCTGGGACAAGGTCATGAACTTGAACGTGCGCGGCTATTTCATTTTGAGCCAATACATAGGCAAGCACAGCATGATTGCGCGCCACAGCGGCAGCATCATCAATGTGGCTTCCATTGCAGGGCTTGGCGGTAACCCCAGCGGCATGAAAACCTTGGCCTACAACACCTCCAAAGCTGCTGTCATCAATTTCACCCGCGCGCTCGCAGGCGAGTGGGGCGAACACGGCATTCGCGTGAACGCGATTTGCCCGGGTTTCTTCCCCAGCAAAATGACCGCGGGTTTGTTGAAAAACTTGGGCGAAGAAAATATGGCGGCACACGCTCCCTTGCGCAGATTAGGCGACGACGAAGACCTCAAAGGCTTGGCCTTGTTGTACGCATCAGATGCTGGCAAACACATCACTGGCCAATGGCTTGCAGTTGACGGCGGCGTCAGTTGCATATCGGGCGGCTAATCCTCATTCATTCCACTTTTTTCAAAAAAATACACACAGGAGATACACATGCCACACAATCCGCAAATCCATTTGGTCAGCCGTCCCAAAGCCGAACCTTTGGCAGAGAACTTCCAATTGCTCACCTTAGACACACCTGCGTTGCAAGACAACCAGGTGCTGGTGAAACACCAATACCTGAGCCTCGACCCCTACATGCGCGGTCGCATGAACGATGTGAAAAGCTATACCTTGCCGCAACCGCTCAACAGCGTGATGATCGGCGGCACTGTCGGTGAAGTGGTGGAGAGCCGCCATCCCGGGTTTGCCGCCGGCGACAAAGTGGTCGGTATGGGTGGCTGGCAAACCTACAGTGTGGTTGACGCCAACACGCCCGGCATGCTGCGCAAAATTGACACCACCCATGTGCCCATCAGCCATTACTTGGGTGCAGTGGGTATGCCCGGCGTGACCGCATGGCACGGTTTGGTGCGCATCATCGAACCCAAAGCAGGGCAGACATTGACAGTCAGTGCGGCCAGCGGCGCGGTCGGCAGCGCATTCGGTGCGTTGGCCAAAGCACGCGGTTGCCGCGTCATCGGTATCGCAGGCGGCAAAGACAAATGCGATTACGTCACCAACGAACTCGGCTTCGATGCTTGCATCGATTACAAATTACACAGCGATTATTTGTCGTTGTCCAAAGCCTTGAAAGAAGTGTGTCCTGACGGCATTGACGGTCATTTTGAAAATGTCGGCGGCATGGTGCTGGATGCAGTCATGTTGCGCATGAACCAGTTCAGCAGTATTGCGGTCTGCGGCATGATCTCCGGCTACAACGGCAACCCCATACCCATGACCAATCCTTCATTGATTTTGGTCAACCGCATGAAGGTGCAAGGCTTTATCGTCAGCGAACACCCGGCCGATTGGCCCGTCGCTTTGAAAGAACTCGGTGAGCTTGTTGGCAGCGGAAAGTTCAAACCGCGCGAAACCGTTGCGCACGGTCTGGCAAATGCGCCCGAGGCATTTTTCGGTTTGCTCAAGGGCAAAAATTTCGGCAAGCAAGTTGTCAAGATCTGAGGCCGCATGATTCTTCACCATTACCCCACCTCGCCATTTGCCGAAAAAATCCGTCTTATC
>CANHLD010000010.1 GCA_947461325.1 Comamonadaceae bacterium | reverse complement strand
TGAGTGACGACCCTTTACCGCGCAATGCCAATGGCAAATTGATGAAACGCCACATGCGCGAGACTTTGCTGGCAGCCCTGTCTGTCTGAAAACCATGCAAGGCTGATGGACTGACCCTTACTCGGAGATTCGCTCTTTAGACAAGGTTTGGGCAAGCACCACATATTGCTGCACCGGCACTTCTTCTGCGCGGCGCTGCACATCAAACTCGCCGCTGAAACCGCGCTCTGTCAGCCATCGGCCCAGCGTGTGCCGGATCAGTTTTCTTCTCTGGCTGAAAGCCACCTGAACCAGTTCGCTCAACACCGCTTCATCCACAACAGCAGGTATTGCATGGGGCAACATGCGCACCACGGCGCTGTCCACACGCGGCGGCGGATCAAACGCCTGCGGGCCGACCAACAACACCATCTCCATGTCATAGCGCCATTGCAGCATCACACTCAAGCGCCCGTAATGCGCGGTTGAGGGCGCGGCCACCATGCGCTCTACCACTTCCTTTTGCAACATGAAGTGCTGGTCATGGATGACACTGACATGCGAGAGCAAGTGAAACAAAATAGGGGTGGAAATGTTGTAGGGCAAATTGCCCACCACACGCAATCGCTGCGCTTGCAGGCTAAGAGCTAAGGCCGTGAAGTCCACTTTCAAAACATCTGACTCAATCACCTTGAGTTGCGGGTGCTCGCGCAAACGCTTGGCCAAATCGCGGTCAAGCTCAATCACCTGCAAATGACCTAAACGCTCAACCAACGGTTGGGTCATCGCGGCCAGTCCGGGGCCGATCTCGACCATACAGTCGCCAGGTGACGGCGCGATGGCTTGAACAATCTGATCTATGACCACGCCATCGGTCAGAAAGTGTTGACCGAAGCGCTTGCGTGCCTGATGTTGCGCCATCAGTCAGTGCGCGATTTATTGGGGCGGGTCACGGTATTCCACATACGCACGGCCGCGCATTTCGCGTTCCCAGTTTTTCATGGTTTCGTCGAATTTGCGTTCGCGCAAAATATTGCGTGCCATATCTTGTTTGTCACGCATGGAAAGTGGTGCTTCACGACGCTCCAGCACTTGCACCAAATGCACGCCGAAACGAGACACCAACGGGTCGCTGATTTCACCCGGGCTCAAGCTGTCCATGACTTTTTCAAACTCAGGCACCATGTTGCCGGGACTCGACCAGCCCAAATCGCCGCCTTGCGTTGCACTGCCGTCTTGTGAATGTAACTTCGCCAGTTCTTCAAAACTGGCTTTACCGGAGGCTATTTGTTGTCTGAATCCGGCCAATTGCGCGCGGGCTGCATCCTGACTTAACTGGTTACCGGGACGCAACAAAATATGTCTGGCACGGGTTTGGGTGATGGATGAAGGCAGTTCATCGGTAGATCTGCGCTCCATCAGTTTCAATATATGAAAACCAGCGCCTGAGCGAACAGGACCGGCCAAACCTCCGGGTTGCAAAGGTTTGACTGCATCCACAAACAAAGCAGGGTATCTGTCTGGACTGCGCAAACCGAGTTGCCCGCCGTTGGCGCGATCAGGCGCTTTAGAAAACTCTGCGGCCAGTTTGCCAAAGTCTGCGCCCTTTTTGGCCTGGCTCAGTATGTCATTCGCTTTGTTAAACGCTTGGGTGACTTCGTCAGCGCTTGCGTTTTCTGACAATGCGATCAATATATGTGCGATATGTATGTCTGACTTGTTGACATCCGTGGCTTTGCCGCTTTCCTGTAAAAAAGCCTCCACCTCATGGTCTTGAATTTTGATGCGGCTGGCCACTTCTCTGTCGCGCACGCGTTGCAACAACATTTGGCGCTTGATCTGCGTTCTGTATCGCTCCCAGCCAATGCCCTGTGACAACAGGCGTTGCTTCATCTCTTCTACGCTGATTTGATTGCGCTGCGCCGTGTTCTCAATGGCCTGCTGCAATTCGGTGGACGCAATTTGCATGTTCATTTGCCGCGCAATTTGCAACTGGGCCGATTCATTGATCAGATTTTCCAGCGCTTCACGCAACAAACTTTCTCGACCGATTTTGTTGGCCGCCGGATCAACCATGGCAGCCAAGTTGTTGACTTCGAGATTGGTGATCGGTTCGTTGTCCACCACAGCCACGATGTAATCCAAGGCTTTGAGACTGTCATCTGCCGGCTCAATAGCCATCAGGTTTGTCGGCTTGCGTAAATTCAGCGGCACTGAGGCATTGGGCGTGATCGGCTTGACCAATTGAGCCTGCGCATACATTGACAGCAAGGCCAACAAAGCCGCAGGTACAAATAACCGGATAACAAGACGCATGGTGTCAATCATATTGAGCAAAGGGGCTGGGAGAAAACTTGAAAGGCTCGCGCAAATTCTGGTAGCGCGAAATGCTGTCTTTGGCTGAATTCATGCTGCCAAAACCAAGGCGGGAAAAATCATTGAATTCCAATTGGAACATCAAACTCGTTGTGGCGGTGGTCAAAGTCAACTGCGTTCTTTGAAACGCAAAGCGACTTACCCAGCACCCGCCATCGTACTCAACACCGAACATTGACTCCACCAGTCTTTGTTCCTGCAAACTGTAATTTAATTTGCCGATGCTATAGATTTTGCCGCCGCCAAGTCCCTGTCCTTGCTGCCTGTCCTGGCCGTAATCCCGCCATAAATCATTGATCGGCCATTGCCAAGCAAGATCGGCCACTTCTGATGATGTTCTTTGGTAACGGTAAGAGCCACTGATCACCCGGTACCCGCTGGGGTTGTATCGCGCACCGATTGACTTTCTTTCTGTGCGGTTGTCTTCGTTGTTGTAATCGACCAGACTGTCAAGCGTGAGTTTCGGCGTCACATACATACTGGCACCGGCCAAAATATCACTGTTGCCGCTGCTCAATGCCGCGGTTGTAGGCGTGAGCTGTACGTTTTGATCGCTGTACCGGTAGCGCTGCGCCAAGCCAAAACGCGCGCCTTCAGCCCCTGTTTGGGGATTGATGAACCTTGATGTGCCGCCCAAGGTCAGCGTGTGCGAATCAGAAAATCTGTCTTGTCCTGAGAACGTATTTTCTGTGAACACCGACGCGAAGTTGTAATCATTGGTGCCCGTGTCAAAGTTGGGCAAATCGCTTTGGTTACGGTAGGCTGTTTTGACAAAAAAGGCGCGCGGCTCCAAGGTCTGTACCCAGTTCAACCCCAAAATTGAAATCGGTCTTTCCAAAACAGCGCCCGTGTCAAGACTGAAAGACGGTACCAGCACGGAGTTGGAATCAACGCCGACGGTGTTTTGCTTGTACGTGCCGTAATACGTATTGTCATACTGGTATTGGCGCGCATTCAAAATCGCCTTGGGTGTGAAGTATCCATAGGGCGTGATGAACGGTCTGCTGAGTTGGTTGTTCACCACCATGCGCGCCCCATTTGGTTGATAGCAATAGGCGCTGCTGGCGTTAAACGAGCAATAAAAACCCCGGTCCACCGTGAAATGCGTCAATTCACTGTTGACCGTCCAGTCAAAACCGCCGAAGTCTTGGCGTAAATAATTCACGTTGATCTGCGGCAGTCTGTCGTAGGAGGGCGCAATAGCCGTGCTGGAGTCTGTGCCTTGCAAGGTTTGAAGCTTGGTCACACTGAAACTGGTCGACCAATTGCCGCTACCGTAGCCCAGACTGGCACTGTTGGTTAATGCTCGTTGAACCAGTGGATCGCCGGTGTTGGTTGTGAAGTCCCGCCAATAGTTGTTGTCACTGACGCGGTTGATATTCAAAGACATGGCGACAGGCAGACCCGGGTTCGTCAGGCCCGTATGCTGATAACTCAACCCCCAACGCGACGATTGCCGCAGTTCATCTGTTGGCATGACATCAAAGCGCGCAATGCCTCTGAAAGGTGGTTGCGGTTCTTTTCTCTCCAGGTACCTGAATTCATTACTGAACAGCACACCACGCTGCGTCATGGGCGTGGCGGTGATGGTGGCATCCCGGTTTGGGGCAATGTTCCAATAATAGGGAAGACTCATCTCGATACCACCGAGATTGTTAAGCGCAAAGGTAGGCGGCAAGAAGCCGGAATGCCTCTCGCTGTTGAGCGGGAAGCTGAATGACGGGGCGGCCAATATAGGAACACCATAAAAGAGCAATTGCCCGTTGGTAGCCACACCCTCATTTTCATCTTGATCAAAACTGATTTGATCGGCTTTCATGAACCAATCCGGCACCCAATCCGGTCCCGGTTTTCTTTTACAAGTGCTGAATGTGACTTTGCTGGCGACAGCTTGTCTCTCATTCAAAAACTTCATACGCGCAGCCTTTCCTTCGCCATTCCCTTTCAAAAAGAAAAACGTCGGGTTCAACATATAGCCGTCCATGGCGTCGAGTTGCATTTCCAATTCACTGCCTAAAAACCGGTTGCCTGCCCGGTTGATATAAACATGGCCATAGGCTTTTGCCAAATCTTTGGGTTGGTAATAGTCAATTCGGTCCGCTTTGATCAAGGTGTCACCGCGTCTGATTTCCACATCCCCTTGCATTTGAATATCAAGGTCGCTGCGCCCGCTGATTTCTTGCGCATTGATATAGGTTGGGAACTTTTGCCGCTCTGACTGACCAGGGTTGATGTTCAATGTGTTACTTGGTTTGAGCTTGAGGCGTGTGGTGTCCTGAAACGGGGCTTCTTCACTTGTCTCGCTTTGTTGCTCCAAACTGTCTAAGGTTTCAGTAGACATCAACCGAGGTGTCAATGTTTGAGCCTGCGACAGACAGGCGACCAAGCTGATGAACGACAAGCTAAGTGAATTCCTCAACATTGAAAATGACAAGCACATGGGGGCATCGTGCGCTGGTAATGCGCTGTTTGTAGAATTCAGATTATCCATGAGCACACCCTCCTCTTCTTTCACCCCTGATTTGTCAGTCTCTGCTGCCGTCAAAGCCTTGGGTTGGGTGCAAAGCGAGCGTGAAGAAGCTTTTGTGGCATGGTTACAAAAACAGGTTTTGCCGCATGGCCTCTACCCTGAGAGTGTGCATTCGGCAAGCGCGGATGCCAGTTTCAGGCGTTATTTCCGTGTACTTGGTCAAAATGGCAGTTTCATTGTCATGGATGCGCCGCCTGATAAGGAGAACTGCCAGCCCTTTGTCAGCATTGCTGCTTTATTCGCATCTGCAGGCTTAAAGGTTCCAGCTATTTTGAACTGGGACAGCATGCATGGCTTCATGCTGCTGAGCGATTTAGGAGCGCAGACCATGATGCAAGTGCTGACAACCAGTGCGGCCATCGATGCTGCCGCTTTGTTCAATCAAGCCACTGACGCTCTTGTCATGCTGCAAAAATCTTCAAAGCCCGGCCTGTTACCGATTTATGACGAAGCTTTGCTCAGACGTGAACTCGATTTATTCCCTGAATGGTATGTCAGCCAACACAAACACTGCGTTTTATCAACCGAGCAATTGCATATTCTGCAGCAGACATTTGACAGATTGATCAAAGTCAATCTGGCTGCACCTCAGGTGTTTGTGCATCGCGATTTCATGCCGCGCAATCTGATGGTTGATTCAAATGATGCAGATCAGCGCTTAGGTGTGCTGGATTTTCAAGACGCGGTTTACGGCCCCGTGACCTATGACATCGCAAGTTTGATGCGCGACGCATTCGCCAGTTGGGACGAGGATGTTTGCCTAGACGTGACAGTGCGTTACTGGGAAAAAGCACGCAAAGCAGGCTTGATGGATTTTGAAGATTGGCACAGTGATTTCGGCACTTTTTACAGATCGGTTGAATGGATGGGCTTGCAACGCCATTTGAAAGTGGCCGGTATTTTTGCCAGACTGACTTTGCGCGACGGCAAACCCAAATACTTGGCTGATACCCCCCGCTTTATCGCTTACATGCGCGCCACTTGTGCTCGCTACAGAGAACTCTTTCCCTTGTCCCGCTTGCTGGATCAGATCGAAGGCAGTTCTGCGGCTGTGGGTTTTTCTTTCGGTCGGGTCTGAGCGTTGTGGCCCGGGTTTTTTTTAATTCGCATTTAAAAACCGGACAGATATACCGATTGTCTGATGAAGCTGCACGACATGTTCAAGTGCTGCGTATGCAACCCGGCATGAGCTTGGACCTATTCAATGGTCTAGGTGGCTATTTCGACGCCATGATTGATGTGATGGACAAACAGGGGGTTTCTGTCCAAGTGATGTCCTTTCACCCTGCGGACCACACCGTGCACTGTCATACACATCTTGTCATTGGTATGCCTGCCAACGAGCGCATGGATTGGCTGGTTGAAAAAGCCACTGAACTTGGTGTCTCACAGATCACGCCTGTCATGACCCAGCGAACGGTTTTGAAGTTACAAGGCGAGCGTGCTGCCAAACGCCAAGTGCATTGGATGGGCATTGCCCAATCGGCTTGCGCCCAAAGCGGTAGAAACCGGGTTCCTCTGATAGATGCACCCTTGACTTGGAGCGAGTGGCTTGGCCGGCAACAGGCTGATTCCAACCTGCGCGTGTTGTTGTCTTTGGCTCACGATATACCCGGTTGGCGCGAGCTTTGGCTCGCACCGCCTAGCCATTTGACGCTGCTGAGTGGCCCCGAAGGTGGACTGACACCGCAAGAGGAAGCTCAAGCCGTAGCCATTGGCTTCAAGGCCGCGAGTTTGGGCTCTATGACTTTACGCGCGGAGACTGCGGCTATCGCGGTGCTTGCTCAATTGTTATGAAGTGATTCGATCATCAAGTTGTGCTGAATTTTTTGTCCAGCCATTGGCTTATTTTTTGAAACACCAAATGCTTTTCCGGATCATTGAAAATTTCGTGGTACATCACATTGAAACAATGACTTTGTACATGGTCTGGTGAAGCATTTTTCGCAAAATCTGCACTTCCCTTTGGGTTGACCAATTTATCTTGACCCGCATACACCAGCAATGTGGGTGTTTGCCATTGGGAAGCCTCTTGAACCGCCAACTCGCCTTGCTGAATAATCCAAGCCGCTAGACCCGCTGAAATCAAGGGATGCACCAAAGCGTCTTCCTTGTAATCGCGAATCACTTGGGCATCGCGCGCCAACCAGTTCAATTGCAAGCCATTGTCAACCCGCAAATGTGGCAACCAGCGCGGCAAGATGGCTAACAAAAGCTTTTGTAAAGGGTTGGTGAATGCGGCCAAGGCCGGTGAACTCATGACCACGGCATCGGCCAAGTCAGGGTGCGCAGCGACGGCGCGTTGCACCACCAGACCGCCCATGCTATGACCCAGTAAAACGGTGGCCAGTCCCGCATGGTCTGGCTTGATCGAGTGCAGGATTTGCTCTAAATCTTGGACCAATTGCTGTGCTTCTTTGATATCACCTCTTGCGCCTGTGGACAAACCATGCCCGACATGGTCATAGCCTGTGACGGCGTAACCCGCTTGATTCAAAGCAAATGCCACGTGGTTGTAGCGGCCCATGTGTTCACCCAGACCATGGACCATGACGATATGCGCTTTAGCTTTGGACTGTGGCTTGGGCCATTCATAGACCGCTAGGGTGGCCGCGTTTATTTCCAAGTGTTTGATCAGTGGGCGGAACATGTGTTGCGCGGCAATAGTGCTCATAGTTTCCTGTGTGGTGCTGCTGTCAATTGAAATACAGCGGTTGTTGCCCGCAGATTCGGACACCATCGTACGAGCTTTTCATCTGCAAAACCAAAAGATGTTTCTATATGCAATTGATTATCTTTTGCCAAAGCTTGGAAGTCGGCAAACGTTCCTACGCGGATATTGGGTGTGTCATACCATTGATACGGTAATTTTCGGGTGATGGGCATGCGCCCGGCCAATACGCTCCAACGGTTAAACCAATGGGCGAAATTGGGAAATGTAATGATGCCCATGCGGCCGACACGCAATGTTTCGAGCAGCATGGTTTCTGCGTTTCTCAAATTTTGCAATGTATCTATTTGCAAGACAACATCAAAACTTTGGTCGGCAAACATGCTGAGTCCCTGGTCTAAGTTCAGCTGTATGACGTTCACACCTCTTTGTATACATGCGGCTACATTGTCATCGTCGATTTCAACCCCGTAGCCGCTACAACCGCGTGTCTTTAACAAATGACTGAGCAAGCTGCCGTCCCCACAACCTAAATCCAGCACCCGGCTGCCATAGGGCACCATGGCGGCCAATGTCTCCATCACCTGAAGGCTGCTCATTGGGGTTCTCCGCTGTTATTTTTTATTTGCTGGAAAAACGATCTGACGACATTGAGATACCTTTTGTCATCGAGTAAGAAGGCATCATGGCCATGCGGCGCGTCGATTTCCGCATAGCTGACATCACACTTATTGCTGATCAGTGCCTGCACTATTTCTCTGCTTCTCGATGGCGCAAAACGCCAATCGGTGGTGAAACTTACCAGCAAGAATTTGGCTTTTGCGCGTGCTAGTGCAGCAGACAAATCATTCGCATAAGCTTTGGCTGGGTCGAAATAATCCAATGCACGAGTGATCAGCAAATACGTGTTCGCGTCAAAGTATTCGCTGAATTTATCGCCCTGATAACGCAAATAACTCTCTATTTGAAATTCAATGTCTAAGGTGCTGTATTTGAAGTCTTCACCTGATTGCAGCATGCGGCCGAATTTGGTGTTCATCACATCATCACTCAAGTAGGTGATGTGACCCAACATTCTGGCGATACGCAAACCTCTTTTGGGAACCACGTTGTGCACATAAAAATGTCCGTCATGAAAATCCGGATCAGTGACGATGGCGCGTCGCGCCACTTCATTGAACGCAATATTTTCGGCATTCAAATTAGGTGCGCTGGCTATCACGATCGCATGTTTGACACGCTCAGGGTATTGCAAACTCCAACTGAGCGCCTGCATGCCTCCGAGGCTGCCGCCCATAACTGCAGCCAATACTTCAATGCCCAAAGCATCCAATAAGCGCGCTTGCGCATCCACCCAATCTTCCACGGTGACGACTGGAAAATCAGCACCATAAATATTTCCGCTCGCCGGGTTGGTGTGCATGGGTCCGGTGGAGCCAAAGCAGGAACCCGGATTGTTGATACCAATCACAAAAAACCGCTCGGTATCTACCGGCTTGCCCGGGCCGATCATGTTGTCCCACCAGCCCTCGCTTTTGCTCACGCCTTCGTAGGTGCCGGCCACATGGTGTGAAGCATTTAAAGCGTGACAAATCAATACGGCATTGTCTTTTTGTGCATTTAACTCACCGTATGTCTCAAATGTCAATTGGTACTCTTGGAGTACACCGCCGCCTTTGAGCTGCAAGGCTTGTTTGAATTGCATGGTTTGTGGTGTTGCTATCAATGACATGTTTCTTCCGGCATTACTAAATACGCAAGCCGCCGGCATAACGTGTTTAGCTGTACTTGTTAAAGCGCCCGCAAGCGATGGCAAATCGGCGCTGTTTGTCGAAGTATACCTAAGCGTGGATTTTTATAAGCTTGTCCACCGGCTCGCCTTTGCGCGCTGATTTCTAAAAAAACATCTTGCGATTGATTCGCTTCTTTGGTGCGGTTATTGCTACAAATTGGTGCGCGTGTGTTTATGACCTAAATACACCCCTTTTTAGATCATTTTTCACCAGGAGCTTGCATGGACGCACTCAAACAGGGCGCAGACGCTTTGTTCATCTTACTTGGCGCTGTCATGGTTTTCGCCATGCATGCAGGTTTTGCATTTTTAGAACTAGGAACAGTCAGACAAAAAAACCAAGTCAACGCCTTGGTGAAAATTTTGGCTGATTTCAGTATTTCAACCGTTGTCTATTTTCTGATCGGTTACAGCGTTGCCTACGGTACTGATTTTTTTGTAAGCGCCTCCGTTTTATCTGAGCGCAATGGTTATGACTTGGTCAAATTTTTCTTTTTGCTGACCTTTGCCGCAGCCATTCCAGCGATTGTGTCCGGTGGTATTGCAGAACGCGCCAGCTTTTACCCTCAATTGCTTGCAACTGCTGTTATCGTGGGGTTTATTTATCCATTTTATGAGGGTATTGCATGGAACCAACATTTCGGGTTCCAAGCTTGGTTGTTGCAAAACACCGGTGCCGAGTTTCATGATTTTGCCGGTTCGGTCGTGGTTCATGCGGTGGGTGGCTGGGTTGCCTTACCTGCGGTCCTTCTGCTCGGGGCACGCAGCAACCGCTACCGAAAAGATGGTGCGATTTCCGCCCACCCACCCTCAAGCATTCCGTTTTTGGCCCTAGGCGCTTGGATTTTGTGTGCTGGCTGGTTCGGTTTCAATGTGATGAGCGCACAAACGATAGACAAAATTTCGGGATTGGTTGCAGTCAACAGTTTGATGGCCATGGTGGGTGGCACATTGACCGCTCTGTGGCTTGGCAAAAATGACCCCGGGTTTGTGCATAACGGCCCTTTGGCTGGTCTGGTTGCTGTTTGCGCGGGCTCGGATTTGATGCATCCCTTGGGTGCTTTGGTCGTAGGCGCTGTCGCCGGTGCTTTGTTTGTCTATATGTTCACGCTGACACAGAATCGCTGGAAAATTGATGATGTGCTCGGCGTGTGGCCGCTGCACGGCTTATGCGGCACCTGGGGCGGTATCGCTGCTGGTATTTTCGGCAACCCATCGCTGGGCGGCCTAGGCGGTGTCACGCTGTCTTCCCAAATCCTTGGCACCTTGCTCGGCGTGACTTGGGCAGGCGTTATGTCCTTTCTTTTATACAGCTTGATCAAGAAAACCGTGGGGCTTCGTTTAAGCCAAGAAGACGAGTTTGAAGGAGCCGATATGAGCATCCACAAGATCAGTTCCACTCCGGATCGTGAGTCGAGTTGGTAATTTTTGTCGTTTTTTAGGGTTTTCATGCATTTACTGGGCATAAATAGTTGTTTGTTTATCCCTAATCTGTTTGATAATGGAATCGACTGGTGTTTTCTCTAGGGAAAGTGCGCAGTGTGCGGGTGATCGGTTAGTTTCGCTTCTTGACTTTCGTGGACAGGTGCAATCGGGACTCCATCGCTTTTTTATTCGTTTTTATGGAGTCCCTGAATGGGCAACAAACTGTACGTTGGCAATCTGCCTTATTCCGTTCGCGATGGCGATTTGGAACAATCTTTTGGTCAATTCGGCACTGTTACCAGCGCCAAAGTCATGATGGAACGTGACACCGGACGCTCAAAAGGCTTTGGTTTTGTGGAAATGGCTTCTGATGCTGAGGCACAGGCTGCCATCAGCGGCATGAACGGTCAGCCTTTGGGCGGACGCAGTCTTGTCGTCAACGAAGCCCGTCCTATGGAGCCACGTCCCCCACGCAGTGGTGGTGGCGGCGGCTACGGTGGTGGTGGTGGCGGCTACGGCGGTGGTGGTGGTGGTGGCGGTGGTGGATACGGCGGCGGCGGCGGTGGTCGACGTGAAGGCGGCGGCGGCGGTGGTGGATACGGCGGCGGCGGCGGTCGTCGTGACGGCGGCGGCGGTCGCAACGAGTATTGATCTCGTTCCCAGCAAAAAGGCCCTCGCGGGCCTTTTTTTATGGTTCTTTGGGAAATATTTTGACCCGCACTCGTCCTTTGAGCTTGAGGGTCTGTTGCATATTGTCAGCTTCCATGGCTTCGGATGCAAAAGTGTTTTTACCATTCAATATGATGACTGGCACATGTGTTTTCACCCGGTCTTCTACTGCATAAAAATGCAAAAAATTGCTGTTGATTTGTGTGAACTCTTCATCCATGGACTTGGTGACTTGCTTGACCTCGGCTTTGCCAATCAATTGGACTTCTGATCCGTCTTCATTGGTCAGTGCTTGTAATGCTTTTGCGCTGGTGTGTTTTTTGTCCGAGTAAATCAAAACCTGCGGATTCTTCACCCATGTGTTGTGCGTGTCTTGGTAATGTTGAGCGAGCGTTCCTTGAAGCGCTGACTGAATTTTGCCGTTGATGTCGTAACTTTTGAGGGTGAAGTTGGTGAATTCATAATCGGCCACATGAGAGACGGTCGGGGTCTCACCAGGAACATCCACCGGCGCGGCGTTACGTACCAGCCAAACCGAAACTAGCAACATCAAGCTCAACATGAACAATGGCATGTACGACAAAACCAAATCCCGAGCTTGGTATAAGCGTCTTGACAGCGCAGGCTTGGCCTGCGGCAAGGGCAAGGGCAGCTTGTTCATGACAAATAACTATTTAACAAAAGCTGGTAGTGATTGGTTGCTTGTAACAACAGATCGCACGCTTGTCTGACGGCACCATGACCAGCCCCTGCCGTGCAAACATGATGCACTCGCTTTAATACCTCGGAGTGTGCTTGTGGTGGCGCAAACGAGACGGCAGCCGGCATGAGCATGGGTAAGTCTGGCCAGTCGTCTCCCATGGCAGCAACCTGTGTCCAATCTAAGTTCAGTTGATGCAAACAGGTTTGTGCCGCTTGGCGTTTGTTTTCAACCCCCAAATAGGACTGCGTGATGCCCAATTCCGACAATCGATGACGCAATGCAGCGCTGTTGCGCCCGGTGATGATGACGGGTTGAATACCTACCTGCTGCAACAGCTTGAGTCCGTGGCCATCCAAGGTATTGAACCGCTTGAACGCTTCAGCGTTTTCACCGACATACAAACCACCATCGGTCATCACGCCATCCACATCCAGCAAAAACGCTTTGACATTAACAGCTTTGTCCTGCCATTGTGGCTTAGGGTGGTGTTCGGTCATTGTCAAATCACTTTGGCGCGCATCAAATCGTTGCTGTTGACAACACCACACAATTCGTTTTTGTCATTCACCACCAACACGCTGGTGATCCGTTTTTGCTCCATCAGTTCTGCGGCTTCTGCGGCCAACGCCGTGTCGCGCAAAGTCGTCGGATTTGGATGCATGATTTGCTGTGCGGTTAACTCGCGCAAATCAATCCCTTTTTCAACCAAGCGGCGCAAATCGCCATCAGTGAATATGCCCAGTACATGGCGATTCATATCCACAATGGCGGTCGACCCCAAACCTTTTTGTGACATTTCACGCATCAATTCAGTCAAGCCTGCGGTCAAAGACACCGAGGCAATATTCTCACCGGTTCTCATGACATCGGCCAAGTGCGTCAATAATCTTCGGCCTAAGTTGCCACCTGGATGGGACCGGGCAAAGTCGACTTGCTTGAAACCTCTGGCGTCCAACACAGCCACGGCCAATGCATCTCCCAACGCCAGTTGCGCTGTTGTGCTTGCCGTTGGCGCTAAATTCATTGGGCAGGCCTCTTTTTCCACACTGCTGTCTAACACCCAGTTGGCATACTGAGCCAATGTGGATTGCAGGTTGCCGGTGATAGCCAGTAACTTGACGCCTTGGCGCTTGATTTGCGGCAAGATGGCGGAGAGTTCTTCACTCTCGCCGCTGTTAGAGAATGCCATCACCAAGTCGTCCCGCATGACCATGCCGAGATCGCCATGGCTGGCTTCTGCTGGGTGAACAAAAAAAGCGGGGGTACCTGTTGAGGCCAGGGTGGCCGCAATTTTGCGACCGATATGGCCACTTTTGCCCATGCCCATAACGACCACTCGGCCTTTGACAGCTAATATCGCTTGAACCGCTTCTACAAATGACTGGCCTATTCGCTCTTGAACTTGCGTGATCGCTTGTGATTCAATGGCCAAGGTGTGCTTTGCCAATCCCAGTATGTGGGCGTGTTGGTCAGGCGTGATGGCGTTCATGGTTCTTCTATTATGCTTTTTTTGAGAGACGCGGCTTTTGTTACTTACCGATGCAAAAGCGACTGAAAATCTCACCCAGCAAATCATCCGCCGTGAAACTTCCTGTGATTTTGGACAGTTCTTGTTGCGCCAACCTGCACTCTTCAGCCACCACATCCAAAAGTGGTTGTGTTTGATCTAGCAGTTTGATTGCTTGAGAAACATGCGTGCTGAAATGTGTCAGTGCATCAATATGGCGACTGCGTGCGGTGAACACACCCTCCATCAAGGATGAATCACCACCTGCTTGTCGCCATATTTCTTGGCGCAATGCGTCCAGTCCTTGTCCAGTTTTGGCGGAAATGCCCCATGTATTTTGGGTATTGCTTGCATCCCACCGTGCCACATCGGTTTTGTTACTGACCCGAATGATGCGGGTGTGCTGCCCTGCATGTTGCTGAATTTTCTCATCCAACATAAGTTGCTGGACGGCATAAGTTGTTTCGGTTTGTCTGCTTAAATCATCGAGTATCAACACCATGTCGGCATCCGCGATGTGATCCCAAGCCCGTTGCATACCTATTTGCTCCACCTCATCTGCCATGGCTTGGTCTCGGAGTCCCGCCGTATCGAGCACATGCAAAGGAATGCCATCAATGTGAATGCTTTGTGACATCACGTCCCGCGTGGTACCGGGCACGGCGGTCACGATGGCAACGTCTGTGCCGGCCAATGCATTGAGCAAGGAGCTTTTCCCGGCGTTCGGCTGTCCGGCAATCACTATTTTCAAACCATCTCGCAACAAGCGCCCTTGTTCGGCTTGCATCAACAGTGTCTGGTTTTGTTTGACCAAGGCTTGCAGTTGCGAATGAACTTGCAGTTGTTCAATGAAGTCTATGTCTTCTTCGGGGAAGTCCAAGCAGGCCTCGATTTGCATGCGCAAATGCGTCACTTGCGTTTGCAGGTGCTTAATTTGTTTGGAGAATTGACCTTCTAATGAGCGGTTGGCGCTCCTCACTGCGGCTTGCGTATTGGCATCAATCAAATCAGCAACCGCTTCGGCCTGCGCCAAGTCCAGTTTGTGATTTAAATAGGCGCGCTGTGTGAACTCTCCCGGCTGTGCTCTTCGCAAATTGGGCAACAGCGCAAGCCCTTTGTCATGTGTTGCGTGCGCGAGTTGCAAGCAGCGCTCTACCAGCATGTGCAACACCACCACTCCGCCATGCCCTTGTAACTCTAAAACATCTTCACCTGTATAGCTGTTCGGCGCTTCAAAATACACAGCCAGCACTTGGTCTATGACTTGTTCATGGTCGTCTTTGATGCTGACCAAATGGGCGTTTCTTGGCTGAAGCTTTTTTTGTGTGAGTTGTTCTGCATACACGCGAAGATGGGCGCCGCTCAGCCGCACCACGCCCACAGCGCCACGCCCGGGCGGCGTGGCAATCGCAATAATGGGGCTGCTCAGTTCTGACAACATGATCGGTGATCTGCGTGTCAATGCTGGAGATTTAGTTCATGACACCGAGCTGCTTATTGATCATCCACTGTTGTGCGATGGACAAAATATTGTTGGACAGCCAATACAAAACCAAACCGGCAGGGAAGAAAAAGAACATCACGCTGAATGCCAGCGGCATGAACCACATCAACTTGGCCTGGACCGGGTCTGGTGGTGTCGGGTTCAGCCATGTTTGAAATACAGAGGTTGCGGTCATGAGCAACGGCAAAATAAACCAAGGATCGGGAGCGGCCAAGTCTTGCACCCAACCAATCCAAGGCGCATTACGCATTTCGACGGAAGACAACAGCACCCAATACAAAGCAATGAAAAACGGAATTTGAACTGCGATGGGCAAACAGCCTCCCAGTGGATTGACTTTTTCCTCGCGGTAAATTTTCATCATCTCCATTTGCATTTGTTGCGGGTTGTCTTTCAAGCGCTCGCGCATTTCCATTATTTTGGGGTTAATGGCTTTCATTTTTCCCATGCTCTTATAGGCTTGCGAATTGAGCCAGTAAAAGGCAATTTTCAAAACAACGACCAACGCCACAATCGCCCAACCCCAGTTACCGATCACGCTGAACAATTCATACAGCAACCAATACAAGGGCTTTGACAAGATAGTGAGCCAACCGTAATCTTTCACCAACTCCAGGCCCGGATACAAAGCCTCCAGCGCCTTCTCTTCTTGCGGGCCGACGAAAAGTCTGGATGTGTGCGATGTTTTTTCACCTGCGCCCACGGCAGGCAATGGCATCACCATGCCAACGGAGTACAAATTGGTATCGACTTTTCGCGCAAACATATCTCTTTGTTGTTGGTCATCCACCAACCAAGCAGACGCAAAATAATGCTGCACCATGGCGACATAGCCTTGCGTGCTTTGTTTCTCAAATTCAGCTTTGTTTTTCTCTATGTCACTGAATTCAATCTTCTGGTATTTTTTCTGAGTCGTGAATATGGCCGGACCTGTGAATGTGGAATAAAAAGCAGATTCACCGATCGGTTTATTGCCGTCTCTGACCAACTGCAAATAGAGTTGGGGAGACACAGGTTCATTTGACCCATTGGAAATATCGTGTCTGACTTCAACCGCGTAACTGCCTCTTTTAAGGGTGTAGGTTTTGACCAGCTTCACGTTATTGACGGGCGCAGACTCAAAGCTAAATGTAATCTCGTTGTCGGACTCTTTCAAACTTTTTGCACCACTGAACGTCATGGGCGTTTTATGCGTCGGCCAGGCATTGCCTGTCGCACCAATCAAGCCTGTTTGCGCCAGGTAAACCCTCTCTTGGCTGTCATCCATCAAAACAAAGTTGCTACCTGGCTTATGAACATCTTTGTGCTTGAGTAATTCAGCGCGCATCAAACTGCCGCCTTCGGTGCTGAACTGTAATTTCAAGACATCGGTTTCAACTTCTATTCGCTCTGGAACAAAGCCTTGAACAGGCGCTGCTGCTGCGTTAGGTGCTTGTGCAAGCACAGGTGCAACCGATGTGTTTGCCGCAGGCGTGCTTGATGCAGGTGCTGATACGGCTTTGGAACCAGGGTTGGCTGCGGGGAAAAACGTGGCTTTATTGCCATTGTGCAACTGCCACTGATCCCACAACATGACCATAGAAAAACCGAAAACAACCCAAAGAATGGTGCGACGAATATCGTTCATGGCAGATGAGACTCAGAAGAAGAAGATGAAACATGACCGCGTCGCGACCATGATGAAAATACAAATGCTTTGTCCGGCACTGGATCATGCCCGCCACTACACCACGGATGACAACGACCGATACGCTTCAAACAAAGGTAACTGCCTGCCGCCGCCCCATGTCGCTCTAAGGCTTGAATGCCATACAGAGAGCAAGTTGGCGTGAACCGGCAAGATGACCCCAGCCAGGGGCTCAAAATAAGACGGTAGGCCTTGATCACGCCCACCAAGAAACGCTCAATCATGATGTATGACTTTGTCGAACAATTGATGGAGTTCATCACGAACAGCTTTTTTCAAAGTTGTCGATGTTGCGCTTAAAAAAATAGCTTGATCAAATGGTCTTCTCAAACGCACGACACTGTCTTGTGATTTGTGTAGCAAAGACCATGTTTGCGCTTGGGCATATATTTGTCGTCTGATGGCATTGCGAGTGACGGCTTTTTTGGCCCATCTTTTGGGCACGACCGCGCCTACCCGGTTGAGATTGACGTTAGGTTTGAGATGTAATGCAAAGTGCGCCGTTTTTGAAGCAATCCCTGCGGCCATGACTTCATCAAAATCTTTTCGCAAGGTGATTTTGATCACTCAGTGAAATGTCGCGTGTATTTTTTGAAATTACACAGCCAAGCGTTTACGGCCTTTGGCTCTGCGCGCATTGATGACGGCACGTCCGCCACGTGTTTTCATGCGAACTAAAAAGCCATGGGTACGCGCACGGCGGGTTTTGGAAGGTTGGTAAGTGCGTTTCATATTAAAAATCTCTGGTTCAAAGGAAAACCCTGCATTATCTCCATTTTTCTCTTGTTTTGAGCTAATTTTCTTTTTGAATCTGTATGCTTATCAAATAAATTGATTGAAACCAATGAATAATTCCCGCTTCTGTGGATAATTTTTTGATAAAGTATCGTCCATGTGCCAATCACTGTTACCTATCCACAAGTTACTCGGGTCATTTTTTTGCCCATGAGCATGTCTGTCATTTCTTCTGAGGCCAATGATGCCGGTCAGGCATTGTGGCAAAGCTGCATGGATTTACTGGCCCAAGAATTACCTGAACAGCAATTCAATACGTGGATAAAACCGCTCCAAGCCACTATATCTGACGATTTTTCCAAACTGACCATTGTGGTTATCAACCGGTTCAAATTAGATTGGATCCGTGCTCAGTATGCTTCCCGAATAAGTGTACTTTTGAATCAACTTTACGGTCAACCGATACAGCTTGATTTCGCTTTGCTGGCTAAAGAGGCGCCTAGCAAGGCTTTACCTGTCCGAACCGCTTTCGAGTCTGAGGATTTTTCAAATCTTCAGCCTTCTTCTGCCAACGATAGCCCTTTAAATGGTTTTAAAAACAAGCTCAACAGCGCATTGTGCTTTGATACCTTGGTAGAGGGCACTGCCAACCGCATGGCGCGAGCTGCCGCGATGCATGTAGCCAATGTGCCCGGGCAACTCTACAACCCTCTGTTTATTTATGGTGGCGTGGGCCTTGGCAAAACCCATTTGATGCATGCCGTTGGCAACCAATTGCTGCTAAACCGTCCCGATGCCAAGGTTTTATACATACATGCGGAGCAGTTTGTATCTGATGTAGTTAAAGCTTACCAGCGCAAAACATTCGATGAATTCAAGCATCACTATCACTCTTTAGATCTTTTATTGATCGATGATGTTCAGTTCTTTGCCAATAAGGACCGCACCCAAGAAGAGTTTTTCAATGCCTTTGAAGCCTTGCTAGCAAAAAAATCACACATTGTGATGACCAGTGACACCTACCCGAAAGGGCTGGCTGATATCCATGAACGACTGGTATCGCGTTTCGATTCTGGTTTGACAGTAGCCATTGAGCCGCCTGAGTTGGAAATGCGGGTGGCTATTTTGATCAACAAGTCACGGTCTGAAGGCGCTGAAATGCCTGAAGAGGTCGCTTTCTTTGTGGCAAAAAATGTGCGCTCCAACGTGCGTGAATTAGAAGGCGCTTTGCGTAAAATCTTGGCGTATTCCAGATTCAACCAAAAGGAAGTGTCCATCCAATTGGCACGTGATGCACTGCGCGACTTGCTGTCCATTCAAAATCGCCAAATATCCGTGGAAAACATCCAAAAAACAGTGGCTGACTATTACAAAATCAAGGTCGCTGACATGTATTCCAAAAAACGCCCTGCCTCAATTGCCAGACCCAGACAAATCGCCATGTACCTGGCCAAAGAATTGACCCAAAAAAGTTTGCCTGAAATTGGAGAATTGTTCGGCGGCAGAGACCACACCACGGTTTTGCATGCGGTTCGCAAAATCGGTGCTGAACGTCAAACCGTCACAGAATTGAATCAACAATTGCATGTGCTGGAACAAACGCTCAAAGGTTAAACCATGCCAAACAGATTTGTTAACCCTGTGGATAATTTTTGCACAACATCGATGTTATCCACAGCGATTGTCTTTTCCCAGAAGTTGTTCATATCTGCCCGTTGCTTATCAAGCCAATTACAAACAGTGTTTGTACCGGTTCAAGTGCTTGATATAAAAGTGGAAAATAGGCTTGTCCACAGAAACAGTGCTTGCTTATCTACTACTGCTATTGATTTATAAAGATTTTAAGAAGAGGATGACATGATTGTCTTGAAAGCCACCCAAGAGCAAATTGTTGCTTCGCTGCAGTCTGTTGCAGGTATTGTTGAGCGTCGACATACCTTGCCCATACTTGCCAATGTCATGCTGCAAAAAACGGGCGAGACGACGCAGCTCACGACCAGTGATTTGGAAATCCAAATCCGAACCGAGGCCTCTCTGGGTGGTGACAGTGGCAACTTCAGCACCACCGTGGGCGCACGTAAATTGATGGACATTTTGCGTTCCATGCCCGCCGATCAAATGGTCACCATCGAAAGCAACCAAAACAAACTGTTACTCAAAAGCGGCAAAAGCCGCTTTTCTTTGCAAACATTGCCAGCCGAAGATTTCCCGTTGGTGCAAGAGTCCAGCAGTTTTGGACCCACGTTCAGCGTCCCTCAAAAGACCCTGAAAGCGTTGTTGCAACAAGTGTCTTTTTCCATGGCGGTTCACGATATCCGCTACTACCTCAACGGCATTCTTTTTGTGGCGCAAGGCAAGCAATTGAGTTTGGTTGCAACCGATGGCCATCGGTTGGCATTCACTTGCGCTAACTTGGAAGAGGACGTGCCTAAGCAAGAAGTGATTCTTCCTCGCAAAACCGTGTTGGAGTTGTTGCGTCTTTTGAGCGACAAAGACGGTGACATCGAAATGCAGTTTGCCAGCAACCAGGCACGGTTCAAGTTTGATGGCAAAGAGTTTGTGACCAAACTGGTCGAAGGCAAATTCCCTGATTACAACCGTGTCATTCCCAAGAGCCACAAAAACACGATCACAGTGGGCAAAGCATCTTTGCTGACCATGTTGCAAAGAACGGCCATTTTGACCAGCGATAAATTCAAAGGTGTTCGTATCAATTTAGAGTCTGGCGTGTTGCGTGTGACGTCAAGCAACGCAGAACAAGAGGAGGCCGTTGATGAAATTGAAGTCGATTACAGCGGCGATTCGATTGAAATTGGCTTTAACGTGTCTTACCTGATCGATGTGTTGGTCAACATGGCACAAGAAATGGTTCGGATGGATTTGGCCGATTCCAACAGTTCGGTGTTGGTCACCATACCGGATAACGAGTTCTTCAAATACGTCGTCATGCCAATGCGAATTTAATTAATTTCATTGATTCTTTGTTTACCCTTTCACGCGATGTACGCGTGTCGAATTGACTTATGACAACCAGCGATCACAACAACGACAACTCCAGCCCGCCAGCGGCCGAACAAGATCAAAGCTACGGTGAGAGTTCTATCCAAATTTTGGAGGGGCTTGAAGCGGTTCGCAAGCGCCCCGGTATGTATATCGGCGACACGTCGGACGGTACTGGCTTGCACCATTTGGTTTTTGAAGTTGTTGACAACTCCATTGATGAAGCTTTGGCAGGTCATTGTGACGACATTGTCGTCACTATCCATTCCGACAACTCGATCAGCGTGACTGACAACGGCAGGGGCATTCCTACTGGCGTCAAAATGGACGACAAGCACGAACCTAAGCGCAGTGCCGCCGAAATCGCATTGACGGAGTTGCATGCAGGCGGCAAGTTCAATCAAAACAGCTACAAGGTGTCAGGCGGCCTGCATGGTGTGGGTGTTTCATGTGTGAACGCATTGTCCAAATGGTTGCGTTTGGTGGTCAGACGCGATGGGCAAGTTTTCACGATTGAATTTGCCAAAGGTTTTGTACAAAACCGATTGCTGGAAATAGTTGATGGCGTGGAAGTCTCACCTATGCGCGTGACCGGTGTCACCGATAAACGCGGTACCGAAGTCCATTTCTTGCCAGACACCGATATATTCACGCAAAACCACGACTTTCATTATGAAATTTTAAGCAAGCGTCTTCGGGAACTGAGTTACCTGAACAATGGTGTTCGCATCCGTTTGATTGATGAGCGCACCGGCAAAGAAGACGATTACTCTGGCGCCGGTGGTGTCAAAGGCTTTGTGGAGTTCATCAACTCTGGTAAGAAAGTTCTGCACCCGAATGCGTTCTATGCAGAAGGCGAAAGGCCTGCTGAAAGCTATGGCGGTATTCCCGGCACACACATCGGTGTGGAAGTGTCCATGCAGTGGAACGACGGTTACAACGAAAGCGTTTTGTGTTTCACCAATAACATTCCGCAGCGAGATGGTGGCACCCACTTAACGGGTTTACGCGCCGCCATGACGCGCGTGATCAACAAATACATCGAAGAGCATGATTTCGCCAAGAAAGCCAAAGTAGAAGTCACTGGTGATGACATGCGCGAAGGTTTGTGTTGCGTTTTGTCAGTGAAAGTCCCTGAGCCTAAGTTCAGCAGCCAAACCAAAGACAAACTGGTTTCCAGCGAGGTTAGAGCGCCCGTGGAAGACATCGTCGGCAAAGTGCTGGGTGACTATCTGCAAGAGCGACCCAACGATGCCAAAATCATTTGCGGCAAAATTGTTGACGCGGCCAGAGCGCGTGAGGCTGCTCGCAAGGCGCGTGAGATGACCCGACGCAAAGGTGTTCTCGATGGCATGGGTTTGCCAGGAAAGCTGGCTGACTGTCAAGAAAAAGACCCTGCGCTTTGTGAAATCTACATTGTTGAGGGAGACTCTGCCGGCGGTTCTGCCAAACAAGGCCGCGATCGGAAATTCCAAGCGATATTGCCCTTGCGCGGCAAAATCTTGAACGTCGAAAAAGCACGTTATGAAAAGCTGTTGACCAGCAACGAAATTCTCACGCTCATCACCGCCCTGGGTACGGGCATCGGCAAGGTCAGTGCAGAATCTGGCAAGTCGGGCACCGACGATTTCAATATTGACAAGTTACGTT
>CANHLD010000009.1 GCA_947461325.1 Comamonadaceae bacterium | reverse complement strand
TTTTCATGACGCTGACCACGGTGACGGGCGCAGTGCAGGCCAAGGCGGTGCACTGGCCTGGCTTGACGAATTGCTGCTCGCCCACGACATACAGGATGCGCAAGGCGAGGTCTGGTTGCACACCTATGCACGTGTATTGGGTTATGTGTTCAAACCGGTGAGCTTTTGGTATTGCCACCGCGCAGACAACACGCTCGCCGCCATCGTGGCTGAAGTCAACAACACGTTTGGCGAACGCCACTGTTATGTGCTGCCTTCTCCGCGCTACGGCGTGAGCATGGCGGCAGACAAAGTGTTTTACGTGTCTCCGTTTTGCGAAGTGCTGGGCAAGTATGTGTTTCGTTTCATGCGTACCGACAGTGCTGAAGGTGAACGCACGGTCGTGCGGATTGACCACAGCGATGAAAACGGCTTGTTGATCAGCACCAGTGTCAGCGGACATCTCGCGCCCCTGACTTCGTCGAGTCTGCGCCAAGCCCTCTGGTCACACCCCATGCACAGTCTGGGGGTGATCGCACGCATCCATTGGCAGGCGCTGCTGTTGTGGTTCAAGCGCGTGCCCTTGGTGAGCAAACCTGCTCCTCCTGACCAATTCGCCACGCGTGGCGGTCATTGATTTTTTGCTTCATCCACCATGACTACTTTTCAAAATCCTGAATTGCATTTGAAAGACTTGGGCAAAACCGTCCCCACGGCCGCCAAGCGTGGACTGCACATGTTGCAGTCACTGCAAATCGGTGGTTTGCATCTGACCTTGCCCGACGGTCAACGGCTGCGCTTTGGCAAAGACGATGGCCCGCAAGCGCATCTTCAATTGCACAACTGGCAAGTGTTCGGTGCGGCGCTGCGCTCGGGCGACATTGGTTTTGCAGAAACCTTTATCAACGGCGATTGGGAAACACCAGACCTGACCGCCTTATTGCAACTGCTGGTGATCAACCGCCGACCCATGGACGACATGATCTTTGGCACCTGGTGGGGCCGACTGGCTTACCAGATACGCCACTGGATGCGTCGCAACACCAAGAAAAACAGCAGCAAAAATATACACGCCCACTATGACTTGGGCAATGCGTTTTACGGTCTGTGGCTGGACCCGAGCATGACGTATTCATCGGCTTGGTTTGAAGACAACCGGCAGCAAGACTTACAAACGGCGCAACACGCCAAGGTACGCCGCGCTTTGCGCATGTCCGGTGTACAAGCAGATTCACGCGTGCTGGAAATCGGTTGCGGCTGGGGCGGTTTGGCCGAAATCGGCGCGGCTGAGTTCGGTGCGCAAATGACCGGCATCACCTTGAGCCCGTCACAACTGGCGTTCGCCAAACAACGTCTGGATGCATTGGCTTTGTCTGCTGATTTACGGTTGCAAGATTACCGCGACACCAACGACGGCCCCTACGACGCCATTTGCTCGATTGAAATGATCGAAGCGGTCGGCCGCGAATACTGGCCAACGTATTTCCAAACCATCGCCAAATTACTCAAGCCGGGCGGTCGTGCTTGCATTCAAAGCATTGTGATTGATGACGCCTTGTATGAGCGTTACGCCTTGGGCACGGACTTCATTCAACAGTACATCTTCCCCGGCGGTTTTTTGCCCAGCACACAAACCTTTATCGCGCAAGCGAAAGAAGCTGGTTTGGTGGTGGTCGACCAATTGGCTTTTGGTCTGGATTACGCAGAGACACTCAAACGCTGGCGCGAATCGTTTTTGCAAGTGCGCGAACAAATGCCGGCGCTGGGTTTTGATGTGCGTTTTGAGCGCACCTGGTTGTTTTATCTGGCGTATTGCGAAGCCGCATTTTTAGAGCACAACACCGACGTCGTGCAATTCACCTTGCACAAACCCGCATGAGCAGCTTCGAACACCTCAACCTGGCACGCTTAGGTTTGCCTGCGTTGCCCTTGGCGTTTGTCGCATTGCCGCTTTATGTCATCTGGCCGCATTATTTTGCGAACCAGTTCGGTGTGTCGCTGGGCTTGATCGGCGCCGTGTTGTTGCTGGCACGACTGGCGGATGCCTTGCTCGACCCTGCTTTGGGTTTGTGGATAGACCACTTATTGCGGCGCGGCAGCGAAACCTTGTTGCGTCGCACCTGGCTGGCCGGCACGTTGTTGTCTGCTGGGTTTTTGTTGCTGTTTTTCCCAAACTGGTTAACCGGTCCGAGTGTCACCATTGAAGGGTTGATGTTGTTGGTGCTGGTCGCCTTGTTGATCAGTTACCTGTGCTACAGCTTTCTCAATATCGCACTGCAAACTTGGGGAGCGCGCCTCGGTGGGGACGCGCTGATGCGCAGCCGCTTGGTGGGCTGGCGTGAAGGTCTGGGTTTATGCGGTGTGATTCTGGCGTCCTTGATCCCCGCCTGGGGCGGTATTCCTTCACTGGTCAGCGGCTTTGTGTTGCTGCTGGGCTTGTCCCTTTGGGCCTGGTGGTATGCACCGCGCCCGTCTGACAGCCACACAGTTTCGCCCATGTCGCAAGCGGCGTGGCGCAGTCTGCTGCAACCTTGGGGCCATGCCGGTTTTCGCCGCTTGTTGATGGTGTTCATGTTGAACGGTATTGCATCTGCGGTGCCTGCGACACTGATGCTGTTTTTTATTCAAGACCGTTTGCAATTGCCTTCTTCCATGCAAACGCAGTTTTTGGGCGCGTATTTTTTAAGCGCGGCTATCTCTATGCCTTTGTGGGTCATGGGCATCGCGCGTTTCGGTTTGCGCCGCATTTGGCTCGCTGGCATGTTGCTGGCCGTGGCGGTGTTCATCTGGACACTGGGTCTGGGTGCAGGCGATGACATAGGCTATACCTTGGTGTGCCTGTTGTCCGGCCTGGCGCTGGGTGCAGATTTGATTGCCCCCGGGGCATTGCTCAACGGCATGCTGCAAAACGATCAAAGCGATGAACAACACAGCGGTGCATTTTTCGGCTGGTGGCAAGTGGCCACCAAACTCAATCTGGCGCTGGCTGCAGGCTTGAGCCTGCCCTTGCTGCAATGGCTGGGCTACGCCAGCGGTTCGCGTGACGCGCCTGCGCTGCTGGCTCTGAGTTGGGCTTACGCGCTGCTGCCATGTATATTGAAGCTGTTGGCCGCAGCGGTTTTGTTCTTCTCGGCCAAAACACTGCAAAACTGGGAGTCATGATGCAAAGACGATTGATGCTTTCCGCTGCGGCGGCGACTGCGCTGGCGGCCAGTGGCTGTGCCGGTCCTTCGGTGAACGATTACGCGAGCGAATTACCGCAACTCGATTTAAAGCGTTATTTCAACGGCGTGATAGACGCCTGGGGCATCTTCACCGACCGCTCCGGCAAAGTGGTGAAGCGATTCACTGTGGTCATGAACTGCAGCTGGAACGGCGACCAAGGCGTGCTGGACGAAGACTTTGTCTACAGCGACGGCACCCGACAAAAACGCATTTGGAAACTGACGCATCTGGGTGACGGACGCTACTCTGGTCAAGCCGACGATGTCATCGGTATGGCCCAAGGTCAAACCCGGGGCAATGCCTTCAATTGGCGTTACACCCTGGCCTTGCCTGTCAACGATCAGGTTTGGCAAGTGCAGTTTGACGATTGGATGTATGTGATGAACGAGCAAGTCATGCTCAACAAAGCGTCCATGTCCAAGTTCGGTATTTTTCTAGGTGAAGTCACTTTGTCATTCACCAAGCGCGTCTGACAACCATGCCTTGGTTCAGTCCGTTCAATCCACCCGCGTCTGATTGGCATGGCAAACGTGTGTGGTTAGTCGGTGCGTCCAGCGGCATCGGTTTGGCCTGCGCGCAAGCGCTGCACAAAGCAGGTGCGCAAGTCTGCGTGTCTGCGCGGCAAGTTGCGTTGCTGCAGGATTTTGTCGACACCCATCCCGGCTCAGTCGCTTTGCCCCTGGATGTCACCGATACACAGGCACTTCATCAAGCGGTGCTCTCATTGCAAGCACTGGGTCCTATAGACATGGTGGTGTATTGCGCCGGTTACTACACAGCGCAAACAGCGAATGCCTACGATGTGCAGAGCATGCAAACCCATTTGTCGGTGAACTACACCGGCGCTTTGCTGATGTTGGATGCAATCCTGCCTGTGCTGCTTGCGCAAGGCCACGGGCACATCAGTTTGGTCTCCAGCGTCGCCGGGTTCACCGGTCTGCCCAACAGCCTCGCTTATGGCCCCACCAAAGCAGCGCTGACCCATTTGGCTGAAGTCTTGTATTTGGATTTATCGCCCAAAGGCTTGGGGGTGAGTGTGGTGCATCCGGGGTTTGTGGCCACGCCATTGACCGCACAAAACACTTTCCACATGCCTGCGCTGATTACACCCGAGCAAGCCGCGCAAGCCATGCTTGAAGGTTGGCGCGAGGGTGCGTTTGACATCCATTTCCCCAAACGCTTCACCTTGTTTTTGAAACTGCTTCGCCTGCTGCCCTACCGCTGGTATTTCCCGCTGGTGCGCAGATTCACCGGACTGTAACCATGCACACGCCAGACGCAGTTGACGAGCTTTGGTTAGATGCCTTGGTTCAAGGCTTTGAACAATTGCAACCGGACGACATCGCACGCATGGGCGACTGGTACGCGCCGGATGCGAACTTTAAAGACCCGTTCAAAGAGGTGCAAGGCATAGCGCAAATACAGCATATCTTTCAGCACATGTTTGAGAGCTTGCATGAACCGCGTTTTGTGGTCACCTCACGCATCCTGCAAGGCAACCAATGTTTTCTGGTCTGGGATTTTTTGTTTCGCTTTAAAACCATGCAGCCCGATGTGGAGCAATGCATACGCGGCGGCTCGCACCTGGTGATGGCGTTGAATGCGAACAACGAGTGGCGGGTTGTGATGCACCGCGACTATTGGGACGCTGCCGAAGAGCTGTATGAAAAACTGCCGTTGGTAGGCGGCTTGATGCGCTGGTTGAAGCACCGCGTCAACAGTTGAAACCACACGCCAATGTCTGGCGCATGGCCTGCTGTTACGCCGGTAATGTTTCCTGAAAACTGGCGCGCTGCATCAGTTTTTCTTGCAACTTGTCTAGGTTGGGAAAGTCATTTCGCCAGCCAATGTTGGGGAAACGGAAATCCAAATACCCGAGTGCGCAACCGACAGCAATATCAGCCAGCGTGAGGTGATTGCCGCCACACCAAGGGTTGTCACCCAAACCACGCGACATGGCACTCAAACTGTCTTGCACTTTGCCAAGTTGACGGTCTATCCAGACTTGGCTGCGCTGCTCTTCGCTGCGGCCGGCCCAATGCGCCTCCAAGCGCGCGGCAATGGCGGCATCCAACAAACCATCTGCCAAGGCTTCCCAGACTTTGACTTCGGTGCGTTCGCGGCCACTGGGTGGAATCAACTTACCAACTGGCGACAAGGTGTCAAGATATTCCACGATGACGCGTGAATCGTACAAAGCCTCACCGGTCTCCATCAACAAGCAGGGCACTTTGCCCAAGGGGTTGGATTCGACAATGCGGGTATCAGCGGCCCAAACATCTTCAAGTAAAAACTGGTATTCCAGTTTTTTTTCCGCCATCACAATGCGCACTTTGCGCACGTACGGGCTGGTCACAGCACCTAACAGTTTCATAAAAAAGTTAATTTGTTATTGATCATTCATTTTATAGAAACAATCCTGATCAAATGTGACTGTGATGACAAGCCCTAAAATCAGGCAATGAACTTACAACCTGTCAGCGCTTTGTCGCCTCTCGACGGCCGTTACGCCAGCAAACTCGCCGCCCTCCGACCCTTGATGAGTGAGCAAGGCTTCATGCACCGGCGTGTGCAAGTCGAAGTGACCTGGCTGCTGGCTTTATCTGACAGCGGTATGCCCGAGTTCAAACCCTATTCAGCGGATGCACGTGTGTTTTTGCGCAGCTTGATCGCGCAGTTTTCTGCGGACGATGCGCTCGCTATCAAAGAGATTGAAAAAACCACCAACCACGATGTCAAAGCCGTCGAGTACTGGCTCAAGGCCCAATGCCAAGGCTCTGGTTTGTCTGATGCATTGAAAAACGAACTCGCTGCATCGCTGGAATTCATCCATTTCGCTTGCACCAGCGAAGACATCAACAACACCAGCCATGCACTGCAACTCAAAGCAGCACGCGCGCAAGTGTTGCTGCCCGGCTTGCAAGCCGTTGCCGACAAACTGCGGGACATGGCGCATGCTTACGCAGACCAGGCCATGCTGAGCCGCACCCACGGACAAACCGCCAGCCCGACCACCGTCGGAAAAGAAATGGCGAATGTGTTGATGCGCCTTCAAACCGGGATGGCGCGTATAGCGCAAGTGCCCATGCTGGCGAAGATGAACGGCGCGGTCGGCAACTTCAATGCCCATGTGTCGGCCCGAGCCGACTACGACTGGGAAGCGTTTGCCAAGCGCGTGATCGAAACCACAGACACGCCGTCCTCTGCCACCGAAGCATTGGGTCTGGGTTTGACGTTTCAGCCCTACAGCATCCAAATTGAACCGCATGACTACATGGCCGAGTTGTTCGACGCCGTAGCCCGCAGCAACACCATGCTCATCGATTTGTCCCGCGACATCTGGGGCTATGTGTCGCTGGGTTATTTCAAACAGCGTTTGAAAGCCGGTGAAATCGGCTCCTCCACCATGCCGCACAAAGTCAACCCCATCGATTTTGAAAACGCCGAAGGCAATCTCGGTTTATCGAACGCGTTGCTGCGTCACTTGAGCGAAAAACTGCCCATCAGCCGTTGGCAGCGTGACTTAACCGACAGCACCGTGTTGCGCAACATGGGCGTGGCGCTGGGCTACGCCGTACTAGCGCACCAGTCACTGTTGCAAGGCTTGAACAAACTCGAGTTGAACGCCGACGCTTTAAACGCCGATCTGGACAATGCATGGGAAGTGCTGGCAGAACCCATACAAACCGTGATGCGCCGCTACGGTGTCAGCGGTGCTTACGAGCAACTCAAAGAAGTCACGCGCGGACAACGCGTCACCCGTGAAGACTTGCACGGCTTGATTGTGAAACTCGGCATACCTGAAGCTGAAAAACAGCGACTGTTGGCACTCACACCGGCGACTTACATTGGACTGGCGGCCAGCCTGGCCAAACGCGTTTAAGCCAACGGTATTTGCGCATCAACCACAGTGTTAGGCGTGTGTGTCTGCTTCAGACGAGGCATCAGGCAACACGCCTTCAGCCGCCCGTTCTGCATAGCGGTTAAACCGCCATGATGAACGAGACAAGGTGATGCGTCGCCACACTTGACGCTTGGCACCCGGTGTCATTTCAGTCCAATACTGCACTTCTTCAAAAGTGCGGCCACAGCCTTTGCATAAAGGGTCGCCTTGGCTTGTCGAGCAGATTGCTATGCACGGCGTGTCCGGCGTGGTGTCGTACCAAGCCCGCCATGCGGCATAGGCTTTGGCCGGAAAGCCTTTTTCAGCTGCCTCGTCTTGGTGGTGGTAAATCATCAATGCATACACCTCGGCCAAGGCACGCAACTCGGGTGCCAGCGTCACACCGTCGGGCGAAGGCTTCAAGTCCCGCCAATGGTTGATGGCCGCTTCGATGTCGGTGATATGGATACTGTGGCTCATGCTTAATTATTTTGCGGTCGCAGCAACTCTATGCGAATTTTTTCTAAAGCTCGCAAACGGGTGTCGATGATGGAGGCTTCTTGCTGACCAGCCAAATCCAGTTGACCTTGCTGGTTGAGTTTGCGAGCCAGTTCATGACCGGCGCGCAATCTGTCAATGGCCGCAATCTCGTCCCAACGCACTGCGCGGGATTCGGCATCTGCACGAATGGCTTGCAGTGACATGCCGTTTTGCAAATAAGCTTGTGCCGCTATGTCCCAGGCCAGCGGATCTCTGGGGAATTGCGCCAGCCACAACTGCATTTTCTCAATCACTTGTTGTGTCAGCAATTTGTCCTTGGTTGCCAGCTTGCATTGCATTTGCAGCAACATGCTGGGGCGTTCAACCAAAGCCTCTTGTAAATACGTTAAACATGCTTGCGGGTTGCCTAATTTGAGTTCGGTGTCAGCGGCCAACCATCGCGCCGCGCGTAAACCCGCCGCATCTGCTGCACTCATCTCCAATAAACGGCGCACTGCCTCGCGGGCTTTCACATGCTGCTTTTGCTGTGCATAGGCCATGGCAGCTGCATACATCAACCCTGCTTTGCGCGATGTGGGTGCGTCTAAAGATGCCAGATTTTCATAAGCCTTGACCAAAGACTCGACCTCTTCTGAGCGTGTGCTCATCAAGGCGCGCGCGCGCCCGGCCATGAGTGCATGCTCTAAATTGCCCGGCGTGCTTTGCGTGCTGGTCGCATTGGCACCTATGCGTGACTGCATATCGCCTATGCGCTCGGTGCTGAGCGGGTGACTGCGCAAATAGGGAAAGCCGCCGCTGTCATTCAAGCGCGAGGCTTGCGCCAGTTTTTGGAACATGCTGACCACGCCTTGCGCTTCAAAACCAGCGTTGGTCATGACGGCAAAACCAAGGCGGTCGGCCTCGCGTTCCATGTCCCTGGAGAAATTCAATTGGCCTTGCGCCGCACTGGCAGTGCCCCCCATGATCAATGCATTGGCTGCATCTGGACTTCTGCTGGCCGCCAACACACCCAGCAAAATACTGCCCACCATCCATGGTGCTTGCTTCAATTGGCTGTCTTGAGCACGGGCAATGTGTCGCTGCGTCACATGGCTGAGTTCATGCCCCAACACCGCAGCCAATTCATCTTTGTTCGACACCACCGCAATCAAACCTAAATGCACGCCCATGAAACCGCCGGGCAAGGCAAACGCATTCACGGTTCGGTCTTTGACCAGCAACAGGTCCCATGCATAGGTTTCATCCAATTCGGCTTGTAAATACCCAAGTTCTTTGGCTGATTCGCGCAAGGGTTGCCAGATGTTTTGCAAATACTGAAGCAACACCGGGTCGTCCATGTAATCCGGGTCACGCATCAACTGGCGCATGATGGACTCGCCCAAACGGCGTTCCTGCTGCACACTCATGCTGTTACCGTCACCGATATTGGGCAGTCTGCTTGGCGTTTGTGCCCCAGCACCCAGCATGGCCAAGCCCAGCACCAAAGCGGCGGCCAGTGGTTGTGAACGATTGAACAGGGTTTTCAAAATACCAAGACATCTAAATCGTATGATCGGGGAGGGATGTTACCCCTCGCACGCGCCCGCAGTGAAAACTAGGGTATCCGCTTGACCCAATCCACAGGTTTTATCCATGTCACTCACACATTTCGATGCCCAAGGCCAGGCGCACATGGTCGATGTCGGCCCCAAAACCAGCACCCACCGGGTGGCGATCGCGGCAGGCGAGATCACCATGCTGCCGGCCACATTGGCGCTGATTGAAGCCGGTACAGCGAAAAAAGGCGATGTCATCGGCATCGCCCGCATTGCGGGCATACAGGCCGCCAAGAAAACCTCGGACCTGATTCCGCTGTGCCACCCTCTGGCGTTGACGCGGGTAGCGGTGGATTTCTCTACCCACCACGATCCCGCACGTGTGAGTTGTACCGCCACCGTGGAAACCCACGGCCAGACCGGCGTGGAAATGGAAGCGTTAACCGCAGTGCAAGTGGCCTTGCTGACCATTTATGACATGTGCAAAGCGGTGGACCGGGGCATGACCATCAACCATGTGAAGTTGATGGAGAAGCATGGTGGGAAGAGTGGGAGTTTTGTGGCGAATGGGGATTCGTCTTCTGATTAATTTCAACCCTTAGGCGCTCCCTGCCGCCTATATTCATTTATCAATGCTGATCTGCGCACATAGCAAGCAAATCGTGTCTGATTTTTTGCATCACAGTGTCCCAATCTCCTAAGGAGGGTTGGCGGTATATTTTTAAACTTGGATACCAGGGGCTGTCCTCCCGGTCTAAGCCCCATCGCCAACAAGCGTCATATCGTGTCAGTAGCCAAACGGGTTTCCCAAGTGAAGCCGACAAGTGCGCTGCAGCGGTATCCACTGAAATAACCAAATCCAGATTCATCACCAATGCTGCGGTGTCAGAGAAGTCTTTTAATTCATCGACACAGTTAAGAATCTCAGGGCCACCCCAATCCAAAGTGACGGTTTTCTTGAATTCACTTTCCGCAGGTTCGCCTTTTTGCAAACTGATGAATTCCACTTCAATGCCTGCAAGTGCTTTGAGTTGCTGTAGAGGCAGATTGCGGCGTTCGTAATCCTTCCATAAACTCGGTTTGCTTGGATGAAATCCACTGGCCCACACCAGCCCTACAAGTAATTTCTCTTTTCGATCTAATTTATGACGCCAGTACTGGACTTTTGGTTGAGGAATAAAAAACTGCGGGCAAGAAGGAATGGTGCCCAAACTGGTGTTGAAAGCCAATGGTAAAGACATCAAAGGGCAGTGAAAATCAAAGGGTGAGGTCTTGTCACCATTTTTAAAAAGTACAGAAATACCTTGCATATTTTCAAACAAGCTTAGCAAAGGCAGCGGTACTTTTACGATCACTTTCGCACCTAATGATGCAAGCATTGGCACATATCTTATGAATTGCAAGGTATCTCCAAGCCCTTGCTCAGCATGTATCAATATTGTTTTGCCTTGAATGTTTTCACCGCCTAACCACTGTGGCACATCCAATGTTGGATAGTCATTTTTAACTCCGTTTTGCGTTAGGCGTGACTCATACAAAGGCCAAGCTTTTTCATAGTCACCTTGCAACAAGAACGCATGCGCTTTGTTAAATTTAATGTCCAGATCATCAGGAAAAATATGGAGTGCTTGTTCAAAATCCTCGATAGCACTCATTACATTTCGCATCTTCATATGAAGATTTGCACGGTTGAAATAAGCATCCGCGTAATCTGGCTGCAACTCAATTGCCCGGTGAAAGCAACCTAAAGCCTCATCATGTTGTTGCGACTCACAAAATACATTGCCCAGATTGCAATGCGCCTCGGCCAGACCGGGTTCGAACGCTATGGCGTTTTGAAAATCAGCCATCGCTTCTGGCAAGCAGTTGAGTTCCTGCAGCGCCAAGCCTCGGTTATTGAAATACGCAGACTTAGCCGGGTTCAACAAAATGGCTTGCGAGATACGCTCGACGGCCTTTTTATTCTCACCGGCTTGCGCATGCAACAAACCACGCATATGCCATGCATCAGCATGCGCCGGGTTGACCAACAACACAGATTCATAAAGTTTTGTTGCGTCCTGAAATCTTTGTTGTTGATGAAAAGACACTGCAAGTTGAAATAGAGTGTCTGTGGACAAATTGTTATTTTTTGCTTGTGACATCGGTATGTTTTATTTCAAGCAAATCATTTCTGACTTTTTGCAAAACACTGTCCCAATCTCCCATTGAAGTTTGACGGTAAATTTTGACACTTGGATACCAAGGGCTGTCTTCTCGCTCAAGCATCCAGCGCCAGTCCGGGATAAAGGGCAGCAGCAACCATGTTGATTTGCCTTGTGACCCAGCCAAGTGAGCAACACTTGTATCTACTGAAATCACTATATCCATCAAGTCACACAAGGCAGCTGTATCTGTGAAGTCAATAATTTGTTCATTAAAACAATTGATATTGCCGAGCTTTAGTATTTCAGCATCCGTGTCACGAACTTCCTTTTGGAGACAGAAAAAGTCTATTTCTTGAGGCAGGTAGTTCTGCAACATGGAAAGCGATAAGCTGCGTTTTTGATCGTTCTTGTGCAATGAGCTGCCACTCCATACCAAGCCAATCCTTGGCTTTGATTTCACACCTAGCCGCTCACACCATGCTTTCAGTTTTGATTCCTTCACCGCAGGAAAATAAGAAGGGGTGGGTATTGAACTTAACTCAGTCTTAAATACAAGAGGCAAAGAAAGTAAAGGGCAATGCAGATCAAAAGCTGGCAATGGATCGCCTCTTTTTACCAACAATGAGATGCCAGGCATGCCTTGAAAAAACCCGAAAAGTGATTCTTGTACTTCTAAAACCACCTTTGCACCCAACTCAACAACCATAGGTACATAGCGAATGAACTGCAAAGTATCACCCAGTCCTTGCTCTGCATGTAGCAATACCGTTTTTGCTGGAATATCTTCTGGCTTGAATAGTTGTTTTGGAAAAAGCCTTTTTTCAGGCCCGCCTTTATCTATACGCCAACGCCATTCATAGAAAGGCCAACCTTCTGAAAGCTGCCCCTTTAATAGCAATACAAGCGATTTATTCCAATAGGCGTCTGCATAATCTTCTTTTATGCTGATTGCTTTTTCATAACATGCGATGGCCTCATCAAAACGGTATGAATTTTCTAATGACTTGCCTTTATTAAAATATGCTTCTACGTAATCGTTTTTGATACTGATTGCTTTTTCGTAATTTGCAATTGCTTCATCTGAACGGTTTAATTTTTCTAATGAAACTCCTCGGTTCAAATAAGCTTCAATATAGTCAATCCTATGTGTAATCGCATGGTCATATTTTGCTATAGCTTCTTCAAGTCGACCTAGTTCCTTGAGAACATTCCCGCTATTTAAATAGGCTTGCGCACACTTGCTATCAATAGCTATCGCTTGTTCTTGACTGGCCAGCGCTTCTTCAAAAGATCCAAGTTCTTTTAAAACAACGCCACGATTGACATAGGCGCCGATAAAGTCAGGTGCAATAGCTATGCATTTATCGTATTGTTTGATTGCCAAAAAAAAATCTTTTTGTGCTTTATATGCATTACCCAAGTTGTAAGAAAGGCCTGCGTTATCAGGTGTCAGTAATTCAGCTTTTTCATATGAATGAATGGCTTCGCCTACTCGCCCAACTTCTTTGAGTGAGTTTCCTAAAAGAATGAGTGCTTCAGCAAAATTGGATTCAAGCGATATGGCCTGCTTCAACGCCTGAATAGCTAACTCATATTTCTTTAGCTTTATGAGTGCAATTCCCTTGTTAAAGTACGCATCAACATAGTCTTCTTTATATTGAATGGCTTTATCGTACGCATTAACAGCACTTGGGTAATCTTCTAAGTCAAGATAGGCAGTTGCAAGATTATTATGAAACTTTGGGTTCGCGGGTTCAATATGCAATGCTTTGTTTATCCAATCAATTGCAAGCCTCGGGTTTCTGTTTTGCGCAGCAAGCAAGCCCATCAAATGCATGGAGTCAGCATGTTCGGGGTATTCTTTCAATATGGCCAAATAAATTTCTGAAGCTTCCTGTAAAAGACCTTGCCGGTGCAGATTTTTAGCAAGTTCAATTTGATCAGTTAAATTCATTTTGATTCACTTGGCCAATGAATGATGTGTCAACGACACTCCGACGGTGCGTATTTCGATTCCAAAGTCGGGGTATTGGCCAAGGTCAAACCGGTCGGCGTTTTGGCGCTTTTGGCCAAACAGCGCCAAGCCAGAACGGCTTGATCAGGCACACTGAATTCTGCGGTGGCATCCGGCAAGCCTGTGGCAGCTGTTGCTGTGCCGGTGTACGGCACCAGCAGCAATGTGCCGTCGCCTGCATTTTTTTGCGTAGTGATGGTGATCACGCCAGTACTTGCCTCAACTTCCAAACTTTTGATGTTGGTGGTTGCTGCGGGCGCCTTGAACCCGGATGCGTAACCGGAGTTTGAAAAACTGGCGCTGTTGAACACATCTTGCACTTGCAGCTTGGCGGTGCCGGCCAGACTCAGTCCTTCGCTGACTCGTGCACGCACACTGTAGTCCTGGTAGGCGGGCACTGCCAGCGACGCCAATATACCAATGATGGCCACCACCACCATCAGCTCAATCAATGTGAATCCGTCTTGTTTAGATCGTTGCATGGTTTGCTCCTGGGGTTAAGAGATGGGCCATTGTGTGGCCGTCCATGTCTGGGCTTTGTAAGCATGACTTACGAAATCTGTATTCGCCCACAACTCATCAGACTTTGAATTAGTCTGATGAAGCGGGATCAAGGCGACGTGTTGGGGTCTGTTTCTTTGTCTGATGCGTAACGTTTTTTGATTCGGCTGAGCAAGAAAACCAGCGCAGCGCCCACCACGCCAGATGTTTGGTAGAACCAGTTGGCTACTTTGGGAGAGCCGCCAGGCAGCTCCGCTATCGGCACAAAACCCAATACCGCAGGATCCGTGACCGCCATGGTGCCAGCAATCCAACCCATGAGCATGCCACCCACAATGATCACCCAAGGGAATTTGTCCATCAACCGAATGACAAAAGTACTTCCCCACACAACCACGGGAATACTGACCAGCAATCCAAACACCACCAGAGTCAACTTGTGGTCCCCGCCACCGGCCTCGGCAGCTGCCGTCACACCAATGACGTTGTCCACACTCATGATCAGATCGGCCAACACAATGGTTTTGATGGCGCCCCATAATTTTTCACTGGCGTCCACTTCATGGTTGTCATCTTCCTCGGTCAAGAGTTTCACACCGATCCACACCAACAAGGCAGCACCTACGAGTTTTAGAAAAGGGATGCCCAACAAAGTCAACGCAACGCCGATCAGGCCGATGCGAATCACAATGGCGCCCATGGTGCCCCAAAAAATACCTTGTCTGCGTTGGTGTTCTGGCAAGCCCCGGCAGGCCAAGGCGATCACAATCGCGTTATCGCCACCCAACAAAATATCGATCAGGATAATTTGTCCGACCGCCAACCAGAATGCTGGGTCTTGTAACAACGCCATTTAGAGCATGGCCTTGAGCAACTTGGCCATTTCAGACGGGTTGCGCGTCACTTTGAAACCGCACTCCTCCATGACCGCGAGCTTGGCTTCTGCTGTGTCGGCACCGCCGCTGATCAAGGCACCGGCGTGGCCCATGCGCTTGCCCGCAGGTGCGGTGACACCAGCGATGAAACCGACGATGGGCTTTTTCATATTGGCTTTGCACCAGCGTGCGGCTTCAGCTTCATCTGGTCCGCCGATTTCGCCGATCATGATGACGGCATCGGTGTCTGGGTCGTCGTTGAAAGCGCGCATCACATCAATGTGTTTCAAGCCGTTGATCGGGTCTCCGCCGATACCCACAGCGCTGGATTGGCCCAGACCGATTTCGGTCAATTGCGCGACAGCTTCGTAGGTGAGTGTGCCTGAGCGTGACACTACACCGATGCGGCCTTTGCGGTGAATGTGACCGGGCATGATGCCGATTTTGATTTCGTCTGGCGTGATGAGGCCCGGGCAATTGGGGCCGAGCAACAACGTGCGTTTGCCGCCTGCGGCTTCTTTGGCTTTCATGCGGTTGCGCACCATCAACATGTCGCGCACGGGAATGCCTTCGGTGATGCAAATCGCCAAGTCTAGGTCGGCTTCCACCGCTTCCCAGATCGCATCTGCGGCACCGGCAGGTGGTACGTAAATGACAGAAACAGTTGCGCCGGTTTCATGCGCAGCTTCTTTGACCGAGGCGTAAATCGGGATATTGAAAATCGATTCACCGGCTTTTTTCGGGTTCACGCCCGCGACAAAGCAGTGTTTACCGTTGGCGTATTCCTGGCATTTTTCGGTGTGGAACTGGCCGGTTTTGCCGGTGATACCTTGGGTAATGACCTTGGTATCTTTGTTAATGAAGATGGACATTTTCCGAATCCTTTGGATGTTTCAAGCAATACGCTTGGCGACAGGTTCAATCAATTTTTTCTCTGAAGTGGCTCCACTTCAAAGAGAGATAAAAGTTCTTCAGTGCAAAGCGGCAACCACTTTTTGTGCGGCTTCTGCCATGGTGTCGGCACTGATGATGGGCAGGCCAGATTCGGCCAGCATTTTCTTGCCCAGGTCTTCGTTGGTGCCCTTCATGCGAACCACCAATGGCACTTTCAAGTTGACGGCTTTACATGCGGTGATCACGCCATGGGCGATGGTGTCGCATTTCATGATGCCGCCGAAGATGTTGACCAAAATAGCCTCGACCTTGGGGTTTTTCAACATGATTTTGAAAGCTTCGGTGACTTTCTCCGGTGTTGCGCCACCGCCTACGTCAAGGAAGTTGGCCGGCTCGGCGCCGAACAATTTGATGGTGTCCATGGTGGCCATGGCCAGACCGGCACCGTTGACCAGACAACCGATGTTGCCGTCCAAACTGATGTAGGCCAGATCAAATTTAGAGGCTTCAATCTCTGCTGCATCTTCTTCATCGAGATCGCGGTAAGCCACGATTTCGGGATGGCGAAACAAAGCGTTGGCGTCAAAGTTGAACTTGGCGTCCAGCGCCATGATGTTTCCTTTGCTGTCGCGGTTGAGTGGATTGATTTCTACCAGCGAAGCGTCTGTGTCCATGTAACAGGTGAATAGCTTTTTGAACACATCCACAGCTTGCGTGGTGGAGTCGGCGGGTATGCCCACGGCATCAGCTATTTTTTTGGCTTGCGCGTCACCCAGACCGGTCAAAGGGTCGATGAGTTCGGTGATGATTTTTTCTGGCGTGTCATGCGCGACCTGCTCGATGTCCATGCCGCCTTCGCTTGAAGCGATGAAAGCAATTTTTTGGGAAGCTCGGTCGGTGACCACGGACACGTAATATTCTTTTTGAATGTCAGCGCCGTCTTCTATATATAAGCGCCTGACTTTTTGGCCTGTGGCTCCGGTTTGGTGTGTCACCAGTTGCATGCCCAGAATTTCAGTGGCTAAGCGTTTGACGTCATCAATGCTTTTGGCAACCTTGACGCCGCCGCCTTTGCCGCGACCGCCTGCATGAATTTGAGCCTTGACGACCCAGACCGGGCCGCCGAGTTTTTGCGCGGCTTCGACGGCCTCTTGCACGGTAAAGGCAGCGATGCCACGCGGCACCGGCACGTCAAATTGGCGCAAGATTTCCTTGCCTTGGTATTCATGTATTTTCATGCGAACTCGCTTTCAATCCGGTAGAGCCAGCAATGGCTGGCGCGTGTTAAAGCCCTTAGTGGGCTGAACTGTGGGGAAATGTATCATGCTGCATTGCATCATCTTGCCAGTTTTCTGTCAGGTAAATGACATGAATGCTTGCGTATTTGCCCTGTTGGCTGGCCGCCGCCGGGATTTGCAGCACGCCATTTCAGCCGGTTTCCATGTTTCGAAAGTGATTGACCTCATGCATTCCCTGTTCATTGATGGCGAAGCGGGCACCACGGGTTTGCAGATCCGCGAGCGACTACACCTTTTGCCCGACATCAACTTGGTCAGCATTGCTGCAAGTGAGCGAAAAAATCCTGCCGCTAAACTGGCCTTGATGGCCGAGGTGGACTTGGTGGTGCTGTGCCTGCATGACGATGCCGCTAAAGAGTCAGTGGCCATGATCGACAGCCTGAGTGGGCAGCGGCCGCGCATTATTGATGCATCCACAGCACATCGCACCGATCCCTCTTGGGTTTATGGTTTTGCTGAGTTGTGTCAAGGTCAAGCCAAGCGAATAGCCGATGCATCCCGCGTAGCGAATCCCGGTTGTTATGCCACCGGTGCGATTGCCTTGATCCGACCATTGGTGGATGCCGGACTTATTCCTGCTGATTTTCCATTGAACCTGCCCTCGGTTAGCGGTTATTCAGGCGGCGGACGCGCCATGATCGAAACGTATGAAGCGGGTCAAGCCCCGTTGTTTGAAGCCTATGCGCTGGGCTTGTCGCACAAACATATTCCCGAGATCATGCATTGCACTGGTTTGACCACCCGCCCCCTGTTTGTACCGAGTGTGGGTAATTTCAAGCAAGGCATGATTGTGCAAATTCCGCTGCATTTGGCCTCTTTGCCGGGTCATGTGCGTGCTCGCGATTTGCATGATGCGTTGGTGTCACATTACGCCAAAACCAACGATGTGCATGCACCTTGTGTGCGGGTGTTGCCGCCGACCGATGATTTGAAGCTGGACGCCACGGCTTTGAATGACACCAACTTCATGGAGTTGCGCGTGTTTGCTCATGAGTCGCACGGTCACGCGGTGTTGATGGCTCGACTGGACAATTTGGGCAAGGGCGCCAGCGGTGCGGCGGTGCAAAACATTCAGTTGATGCTGCAAAACTGATTTTTTAAGTTTCTTCTTCACCTAAGCCCGACACCACTTGGCGCACCACATCACTGGAGAAACCGCGCGTAGCCAAAAACCGGGCCTGACGGTTTCTATTAGCCGCGTCTTTGGCCACTTGGCCGAATTTTTTCAACCAAATAGCCTGAGCACGCGCCAGTTCTGACTCCTTCAAATTCGCCATGGTATCGGCCACCACCTCGGGGGACAAGCCCTTGGCTTGCAATTCTTGGCGCATGCGCATACCACCCAATTTGGCGGCGCGCCGGTTGACCAAGGTTTCAGCCACCCGGGTGTCGTCCACCAAGCCGCGTGCTTGCAACTGGTCAAGCGCCAGTGCCAGCTCTTCGGGGCTTTGCCCTTCTGCGGTGAGTTTCTCCACCAAGGCCTGGCGTGAATATTCACGTTGCGCCAGCAAGCTGACCGCGCGCGCCTTGGGGGTGGGCTGCAAAGGTACCTGCGCTTTTGGCTCAGTCACCGTATTGCTGGCACCACCTTGAATCAATTGAAACACCTGACTCACTTGACAGCTTGCAGTTTGGTTTCTTCAACTTCTGCGGCGAGCAAAGGGATGTTGAGGGATTCGCGCACTTTGTTTTCAATTTCAATCGCCAATTCAGGGTTCTCGCGCAAAAACTCACGAGAGTTGTCGCGGCCCTGGCCAATTTTTTCGCCTTTGTAGGCGTACCAAGCGCCGGATTTATCAACGATTTTGGCAGCCACGCCCATGTCGATGATTTCACCGTGGCGGCTGATGCCTTCGCCGAACAAGATGTCGAACTCGGCGGTTTTGAACGGCGGCGCGACTTTGTTTTTCACCACTTTGACTTTGGTCTCGTTGCCGATGGACTCTTCGCCTTTTTTGATGGTGCCGGTGCGGCGGATGTCTAAGCGAACCGATGCGTAAAACTTGAGCGCGTTGCCGCCGGTGGTGGTTTCGGGTGAGCCGAACATGACACCGATCTTCATACGGATTTGGTTGATGAAGATGACCGTGCAATTGGTTTTCTTGATGTGCGCGGTGAGTTTGCGCAGCGCCTGGCTCATGAGACGCGCTTGCAGACCGGGGAGTGAATCACCCATTTCGCCTTCTAGCTCGGCCTTGGGTGTGAGCGCCGCCACCGAGTCGATGACGATCAGATCGACCGCACCGGAACGTACCAGGCTGTCGACAATTTCCAGCGCCTGCTCGCCCGTGTCTGGCTGACTGATGAGCAGCTCTTGTAGATTCACGCCGAGTTTTTGGGCGTACTGCACGTCCAGTGCGTGCTCGGCATCCACAAACGCACAAGTACCCGCCATTTTTTGCATTTCTGCAATGACCTGCAAAGTGAGCGTGGTTTTGCCGGAGGACTCCGGTCCGTAGATTTCGATGACTCGCCCGCGCGGTAAACCACCCACGCCCAACGCCACATCCAAACCTAACGAACCGGTAGACACAACCTGTATATCCTCGATGACCTCGCCTTCGCCCAAGCGCATGATGGTGCCCTTGCCGAACTGCTTTTCAATCTGCGCCAATGCGGCTTGCAGTGCTTTGGCCTTTTCACCGGCGGCGGCGATGCTTTTGACGTTGTCCATGGAAAACTCCTTTGAATCAATGGTTTAGGAAAATCATTTGACACTGTGTTGAAACACAGGCTGGATGCTTGAACAGTACTTTATCTGCGTTGTTAAAATCTGTAAATAGTTTTTTTGGTCAGTTTGCCTTACGATATGCACATGGATTTCAATCTGCTTCCTTCAGCACTGGACTGGCGCCAATCTCACCTAGGGCGACTGCTCGGACAAGCCATGCGCCGGTTTGATGAACGGGTGCTTGTGCTGATGGCGCAGCACGTGGATGTGCCGCTGGCGCTGGCCAATCTGGCGGCACGCGACAAGGTGAGCGCGGCACATATTCACATCACGCGTCACTTGAGCCTAGAAGGCTCCCGATTGATAGACCTCGCTGAAACTGCAGGCATGACCAAGCAATCCATGGGTGACTTGGTTAACCAATGCGAAGCCTGGGGCTTGGTGCAGCGCATACCCGATGGCCTGGACGCTCGAGCCAAACGCATTGTGTTCACCGCCACCGGCTTGGATTGGTTGCGCGCGTTTAAGCAAGCCGTGGCGCAGGCCGAGGAGGAATTTCGGCAAGAGGTCGGCGCAGACGTGGCCACGGTCGTCAGCCTTGGTCTTGAAGCCTATGGCAATGCCTATCGTTAACCCTCAAATTTATTCCTTGGCCTACACCTGACCAATCGATGCACCTAGAATCAAATGAGCATCCTTGCTATTTCCCGGGAGACGGTTCATGCGCATACTGATCGCTGAAGATGACCAGGTGCTGGCCGACGGTTTGTTACGCACATTACGCGCCTCGGGCGCTGCGGTTGACCATGTGGCCAGCGGCAGCGAAGCCGATGCCGCATTGATGACTTCCAGCGAATTCGATTTGTTCATTCTTGATCTGGGGCTGCCGAAAATGCACGGCCTCGAAGTGTTGAAGCGTTTGCGCGCTCGCGGCAACAGCATGCCCGTGTTGATACTCACAGCAGCAGACAGTGTGGAAGAACGCGTCAAAGGCCTAGACTACGGTGCCGACGATTACATGGCCAAACCGTTTTCTTTGCACGAGCTTGAAGCGCGTGTGCGTGCGCTGACTCGCCGCGGCATGGGCAGTACCACCGCCACCATCAAACACGGACCGCTGGTCTACGACCAGGCCGGGCGCATGGCAACGATTGACGGGCGCATGGTCGAGTTGTCTGCTCGCGAACTTGGTTTGCTCGAAGTTTTGTTGCAACGTGTCGGCCGCTTGGTCAGCAAAGACCAGTTGGTGGAGCGTTTGTGCGAATGGGGCGAAGAGGTGAGCAACAACGCCATCGAAGTTTACATACACCGTTTGCGAAAAAAAATTGAAAAGGGTCCGATCCGCATCGCTACTGTGCGCGGTCTCGGCTATTGCTTGGAAAAAATTCAGCCGCCCTCAGTCTGACCCGGCAAACACATGGTCAAGCTTTTTCAGGCCCGACAGCGTTCGTTGTTCGGCGAAATTCTCGATTGGATGCTGACACCGTTTTTGCTGTTGTGGCCGATCACATTCGGCTTGACATGGCTGGTGGCAGAAGGCATTGCCAAAGTTCCTTTCGACAGAGGCCTGCTGCAAAACGCCAGCGTACTTGCGCAATTGGTGAAAAGCGACGCCAGCCAGGTCAGCTTTCATTTGCCTTCGACATCCGCCTTGTTTTTGCGGGCTGACGACACGGATAAAGTGTATTTCCAGGTGCTGGGCGGCAGCAGTGAATTGCTTGGCGGGGATGCGCATTTACCGCTGCCGCAGGACGACGAAAAACTCGTCACTGACGAATTGCGTTTGCGCGATGACATGCTCGACGGCATGCCTATTCGGGTGGCCTATATTTGGGTGCGGGTTGAACCTTCGCAAGCCAGACCTGCCTTGGTGCAAGTCGCTGAGACGCTAGAAAAACGCTCTGTGCTCGCACATGAAATCATCAAAGGCGTGATGCTTCCCTTGTTTGTGATTTTGCCCTTGTCAGTGTTACTGGTGTGGTTGGCACTGTCACGCGGCATCAAACCACTCAGCGAATTGGAAGACCGTATCCGTCAGCGCAAACCGGAAGACATGAGTCCGCTGGACGAACAGACCGTCCCCTCTGAAGTCGTGCCCTTGGTGTCTTCTATCAACGATTTGTTGGTGCGTTTACAAGGCTCCATCGCCACCCAAAAACGTTTTTTAGCAGACGCCGCGCACCAGTTGAAAACCCCGTTGGCGGGTTTGCGCATGCAAGCTGATTTGGCGCAGCGCAGCGACGCGAACGCGGATGATTTAAAGCAATCACTCAAGCAAATAGGCCGCGCCAGCATGCGCGCCACGCACACTGTCAACCAATTGCTGGCCTTGGCGCACGCTGAAAGCAGCGGCGCGAGCATGAACAAGCAAAACTGCGATTTGTCGGTGTTGACCATGGAAGTAGTGAAAGACTCGTTGCCGCGCGCCATGGATTTGAAAATCGATCTGGGCTTCGAAGGACCAGACACCGGCACTGCCATCGTGCTTGGTAACGCCACCTTGCTCAAGGAGTTGGTGCGCAATTTGATTGACAACGCCTTGAACTACACACCGTCCAACACACAACTTTCCGGCGTGGTGACCGCGCGTGTCAGTGGCAGTCAAGAAACAGGCTGGCAACTGGCAGTGGAAGACTCAGGTCCAGGCATTCCTGCCACTGAAAGAGACCGGGTGTTTGAACCCTTTTACCGAGTGCTAGGTAACGAAGTGGATGGCTCAGGCTTGGGGTTGGCCATCGTGCTGGAAATCGCTGAAAAACACCAAGCCATCGTGACTTTGGGTGAAACCCACCCTGGGCAAATGCCACCGGGCGCGCGTTTTACGGTCAGTTTTTCACCGCAGCATCTGCAAAGTTGAAGTGCAGATTGCGCCGTCAAGAAAGATCGGCTTACTTTGAATTGACTTGCGACACATCAGCGTCGGTGCCAAACACCACCACGTGATCGACTTGCAAGCGTATGCCGATCCATTCGCCCACATGGTGGTCATGGTGACTCGGCACATGGGCCATGACGGTTTGGCCACTGGCGAGTCGCAAGGTATATAAAAATTCGGAACCACGAAATGCTTTGCGAAGAATCTCCGCTTTCACCGGCGCGTCATCGTCATGCACGATGTCATCTGCGCGCAGCAAGACTTCGCAAGCACCGTCTGCGGCTATTTCTTGCGGTGAAATATCTTCATCCATGTCTTGCATCTCGCCCAGCGGGGTATGCAACACCCAATGCGGTCCTTGTTGTTTGGCCTGAGC
>CANHLD010000008.1 GCA_947461325.1 Comamonadaceae bacterium | reverse complement strand
TCAGGTTCGCGTGAAAAACGGTTTTTGCGCATGGCGTAGAAATCGCTTCAGCGACCGATCACCAATCCGTGGCGCTGTGCCTGCGACAGTAACTGGTCTGCAAAGCGGTCCATGCGGGTGAGTTGAAGCCCCAGCAATATGTTGCCAACCAAACCAACCATGGTGGTGAGCAAAGCTACCCCCAGACCTGAGGTGAGGTTGCGCAATAAATCTTGGGCTTGCGTCGGGTCAAAATTTTGAATTTGACCGATTTGCATGGCAAGCACTGAAAAGCCAATCACCTTGCCTAGCAATCCCAACTTGAGTTGCACCCCATTGACCCACCATGCCGTGGTGTGCGGGCCATGGGTTTTCTCCATCAGCAGGTCTAACGGTGCCCCACTGTCTTGAGGATTGGCCGCCAAGGCTGACCAATAGTCAGCCGCCCAGCCTTGGGCTTGAATCAAACCTTGCATGCCTTGGGAGGAGGCTTTGTCCAAGAGTTCGCGTTGGTGTGCCAATTCTTTGGAGCGTACGCCGCACCACATGGTGGCGACGGCAAAAATAATGATGATGACCAAAGTGATGCCGGTGGGGTCTGAACTGATCAGCAAATGCCAAACGCCTTTGATGCCCAGCAACCAAGTAGAAAAGACAAAAAGGCCGACAAGAATCAGCCATTCAAACCATAACGGCTCTACTTCCCAATGGGGGTTTTTGGCCTTGAGGCGCAAAAAAAGAGATTTCAAAACATTTCACCTATTGGAAATAGTTAGAAGTATGCCGCTAAATCATGTAGTTGAAATGTGGCGGCAAATGGGTGAAGCGGATAATAACTGAGACAGACGAAGCTAACTTCCCTCTGATCATTAAGGGTTGATGACCTGGTCTAAGATGCAATCTGCGTCATTTAATACATTGACTGAAATGGGTTTGCGATGAAAAAGTTATCTTTTGTAGTTTGCCTTGGCTTGTCCTTACTTGGTTTTTCTGCTTTTGGGCAATCCCGCGCTTATGTCACCAATGAGGGCGGCGGCTCTGTCTCAGTGATTGATGTGGAAACGGATACTGTGATCTCCACCATTGACACCGGCGGAAAACCGCGTGGATTAGCGCTTTGTAAAGGCCTCAAAAAATTATTTGTGACTGAGCAAAATTCGGCACAGTTGTGGATGATTGACACGATCAAGGGTGAGATAGAGCAACGGGTTCAGCTTGGAGAATCCCCCGAAGCCTTGTATTGCTCTTCTGACGGTAAATGGCTGGGTGTCGCTAATGAGGGCACGAACAGCATCAGTTTCATCGACGTGAAAAGCATGAGTGTGAAATTCTCCATCCGAGTCAAAGGAAAAAATCCGGAACACGGTGTTTTCAGTCCGGATGGCAAACTGATGTTGGTTTCTGCGGAGGAAGCAGACCAAGTGGATGTGATTGATCTCACCAAACGCAAACAAATCGGCTCTATCAAAGTCGGCGAAAGGCCGCGTGGCATTGCTTTCAGCCCGGATGGCAAGCGCGCCTATGTGGCGGTTGAAAGCGCAAGTTTGCTGGTGGCTATCGATGTGGCTAAAAGGGAAGTTATCGGTAAGCAAGCCGTAGGCAAGCGCACTGCCGGTGTCATTGTGTCGCCTGATGGGGCTTATGTTTTTGCCAGTAACGGGGGTGACGCTAATGTGTCCATGGTGGACGCGAATACATTTGAATTGGTGCAAAACATAGCCATTGGTCAGCGCCCCTGGAACATGAGCTTCAGCCCCGACGGCAGCAAGTTGTATGTAGCCGCAGGGCGCAGTGGCTCAGTCAGCGTGATTGATGTGGCGAGTCGTAAGATGGTGTCGGAAATACCTGTGGGTCGATTGCCCTGGGGTGTCGTGACACACTGATTTTTGTTGGACCAGAAAGAGTAAACATGACAGATAAGCATGCCTCCATGGATGACCAGGTTGCTGCGGCAACCGAGCCCTTGCAATACGACCGTATGTTGGTGGTTTTACATTGGGTGCTTGCCATTGGCTTGATTTACCAATTGGGCTTGGGTTTATGGATGGAAGATCTGCCCAAAGAGCCTCCAGGCTACCGCGCTCAATGGTTCAATCTCCACAAATCCATCGGTTTGTGCTTAGGCTTTCTGATCTTGTGGCGTTTGGGCTGGCGCGTTACCCATTCAGTGCCTGCGCCAGTCAACCCGTTAGATTCTTGGCAACAAAAACTGGCCACATGGGCGCATCGACTCATATATCTGAGCATGTTGCTCGTACCGATCACTGGATTTTTAGGCTCAAGTTTTTCATCTTATCCGGTGAAATTTTTTGGTTGGGTGTTGCCTAAATGGTTTGAACCTGATCCTGATTTGAAATCATTTTTTGCTGAAGCCCATGAACTTTCAGCACTTGTATTCATGTGTTTGTTGCTGCTTCATTTTGCGGCGGTGTTTTGGCATATGTTTGTCAAGCGCGACGGCTTACTCAAGCGCATGACCTGGGGTCGTGCCAGCACAGATTGAAGATACTTTTTCTTCATCAAAATTTTCCAGGCCAATTCAAGCATCTTGCCCCGGCCTTGGTTACTCTGGGGCATGAAGTTCACGCCTTGCAATTGACAAAAAATCCTGCCTTCGATTGGCAGGGTGTCAAAGTTCACACGTATTACCCGCAGCGCGGCAGCACCCCGCAGATTCATCCGTGGGTCATAGATATTGAAGCCAAGGCCATACGAGGCGAAACTGTTTTACGGTGGTCGCTGGAAATGAAGAAACGCGGCTTTTCACCTGATGTGGTGATCGCGCATCCGTCTTGGGGTGAGAGCTTGTTTATCAAGCATGTATGGCCGGCGACCAAACTCGGTTTGTTTTATGAAATGTATTACCAGGTCGAAGGACAGGATGTGCATTTTGATCCTGAGTTTTCAAAACCTGAAATCTCTGTGGACAGCCGCTTGTTAATGAAAAATGCCATTCAGATTTTGCAAAACCAGTTTGCTGATGCCGCTATCTCTCCCACACACTGGCAAGCCGGTACTTATGAGCCCGAGGTGCGAAAAAAAATCACAGTGGTACATGACGGCATAGACACGCAAGCTATCAAGCCAGATGCATCAGCGCGGTTGACGTTAGAGAACGGTCAAAGTTGGTCCCGTGAAGATGAAGTGGTGACTTTTGTCAGTCGTAATCTTGAGCCTTACCGCGGCTACCACGTGTTCATGCGTGCATTGCCGCAACTGCTTCGTTTGCGTCCGCATGCACACGTGTTGATTGTGGGATCCGATGGGGTCAGTTATGGCGCGAAGCCACCGACGGGTCAAACATGGAAACAAATTTTCATGGATGAAGTGCAGGGTCAAGTCAGCGACGCTGATTGGCAGCGGGTGCATTTTTTGGGCAGACTGAGCTATCCACAGTTTTTAACCATGCTGCAAATCAGCAGCGTTCATGTGTACTTGACTTACCCGTTTGTGTTGAGTTGGAGTCTGATTGAAGCCATGAGCAGTGGTTGCGCCATTTTGGCCAGTGACACTGCGCCGGTTCGCGAGGCGATTGAAGACGGTGTCACCGGGCGTTTGTTGCCATTTTTTGATCCGCAAGCTTGGGCTCACGGCATAGATACTTTACTCAACGACCCGGCCGAGAGAGCGCGACTTGGTGCACAGGCGCGTCAACGTGCTGTTGAACAGTATGACTTGCAAACTGTTTGTCTGCCACGGCAGTTGCAATGGGTTCATGACTTAGCCGGAAAATAATTTTTCTACCAGTTGTTTTTCAAATCACTTTGAAATGGTGTGTGCCATCTTTGCGCAGTTGATCCACCAAGCCTGTGTGCCAGTCAAAATAATGTTGCAAGTTTTGCGCCGAATAGTCAGTGCCTTCATACGGCTGGCGGTAACGGTCAATGCGCGGACTGGCCACATAGGATTCACCTTGCTGGGTACTGAACCCTTGTGCGATCCATGCCGCATTGCCGCCCGGCAACCAAAAAACTTCCACCCCAGGCCTGACCAAAGTCCGCAACTCTGCGACGGCAAATCTGGAGGCGCGACCGTCAGCGCACGTCAAAACATAACGGTTGGCTTTGTGAACCCTTGTAAAGTCCTGTGCCATTTGAGAGCGCAGCAGCCACCAGGCGCCGGGAATGTGTTTTTTGACATAGGTGCTGCTGTCACCTACATCAATCACCATACTGAGGTTGCTGCGGTTGGCCAGCCATTCCTTGAGCGTGGCGGGAGTGACTTCAACCACATCTTCCGCTGTTGCCGGCAGGGGATCAACCGGTAAATCAGTCTGGTGTAAATCTTGGGTAGACACCTCTTTCAAGAGGTAGGTCTCCCAGCCCATTTGCACGAGCCAGGAGGCTGCCATAGATGCACGCACACCATCATCGTCATACAAAACCACCCGAGCTCCACGCACGCCTATGAAGTCGTCTGTACGCGTCAACAGTTCACCGCCTGCTGCATGGCGTGCACCTGGCCAATGGCCGCGAACATATTCATCGGCGCTTCGCACATCGAACAGGTAGGTACTGCGGGTGGTATCAGACAACAATGCTTTCAGTGCATCTCGGTCAATGCGTTGAACCCCAGCGCGAAACAACAAAGCCAATGCAGATGCTGATGTTTTTTTCCGGTCAGCCTCGTCTGATTCGTTAAATTGATTTTGCGCCTTTTGAACCAAGTCATACCCAGCCAAGCTCCAACCCAAGAGGCCGTTTCTCAAAGCGCAGACAGGATTGGGTATGCCGGCGTTGATCAGAGATTGCGCGCCGATGATGCTTTGGTCACGCGCACCGCAATTGACCACAATGCGTGTGGTCGCATGCGGGGCAACGGTTCTTGCGCGTAAGACCAGTTCACCTGCGGGTAGGTTGACGGCGCCTGGAATGCTGATGCTGTGGAACTCTTCGAAGCTTCTGGCATCCAAAACGACCATGTCTGCCTGACTGTCCATCAACGCTTTGACTTCAGATGCTGAGAACGATGGGGTTTTGCGTTGATGTTCGACCCATTCAGCAAATGCTTTGCTTGCCACATGGAGGTCTTTGAACAATTCACCGCCCGCTGCAGCCCAGCCTGCCAGTCCATTTTGAAACAGACGCACATCGCTATAACCCATGCGTTGAAAAATCTCTGCCGCACGCAAGGCAATACCTTCACCGGCGTCAAACAACACCATCATTGTGTCTTGACGAGGTATGCGAATGGCACTGTCGGCCTCTATGCGCCCATAAGGCAGGTGAATGGCAAACAAGGGATGACTTTGCCCGTAAGCATGCTCTTCACGCACATCAACCAAGGCGATTTCTTGTTTTTCCAGTAATGCCTGCCGTACTTGCGAATAAGTACACAACGCAAACGGATGTTCAGGCACTGCGTTGTCATTGACAGACTCAGCAGTTATTGACTGCGCGGGTTGATCTGTTGCAGTCATCTGTGAAGCGACTAACGCGCTTGCTACCTGAGCGGGAGCTAAAGGAACTGGCGCAGGTGCGCGCGTAGCAATGGGTGCTGCTGGTTGAGCCGTGACACTCCCTGCTACAGGTGCGTTCGCATAGCCTTCTATCCACATTTGGTGAGAGCCGTCCGCCCGGTAAATGTGACGCTCCAACAAACCGATGTGGCCCTCGTAAATCTCTATGCTGACAGACACTTGGTCAGGCAAGGCATTCCACACCTTGTGTACGTCCCCCATGCGCGGAGATACCGCTTCCATATCGCCGGGGAGCATATCGATTTGAAAGCCTGCCGGTACCCATCGCCCGTCTGACATGCGGCTATAGGGCTGGCAGGACAAACTGCCGCGCAACATACCCATCAATCCCCAGACTGTATGGTCATGAATCGGCGTGCTCTGCCCGGGAGCGCAGACCAGGCTCACCACCGAAAATCTGGATTGCGGATCCGCATAGATCAAAAACTGTTGCGGCTGGTGCGGATGGGGCAGAGTGAACTCGGGCTGTAGCCAGTCGTCTTGTTCTAACAATTCACTCATCAAGACCTGTGCTTGTGCGATCAGATCCGCCTCTTCGGGGGCGCTGTCCACCAATCTGGTCATAGCGGCTAGAAACTGGTGCAGTCGATGACTGTTGGTCTTGTTTGCTTCGTACATCAGAGAGCATTTGAAATGAAGTAGAGATTGTTTCACAGTAATGCCGGTTTTTCGGGGTCGCTTCCAAGCACTTCGCCATGCCTTTCAAAAACGCTATGCTTGGCAGACGATGAACACATCTGTTTCACATACTTTCGTTCTCGCCGGTGTCATGGGTTGGCCAATTGCGCACTCGCGCTCGCCGGTCATTCATAGCCATTGGATTGAGCAATTGGGCTTGCGCGGCAGTTATGTGCCCTTGGCGGTCAACCCTGTGAACTTGCCCGAGGCGCTCAAAGGTTTGTCGGCGCTTGGATTCGCCGGTTGCAATCTCACCTTGCCCCACAAGGTGGATGCGTTGACTTGTATTCAGGAACTTGACCATGTCGCTCGCCAAATCGGGGCAGTCAACACGGTGGTGGTGCAAGCTGATGGCAGTTTGCGCGGCACCAACACAGATGCTTTTGGCTACATACAAAGTTTGCGTGAGGCGCAACCCGGCTGGCAAGCCGGGGACGGTCCTGCGGTCGTCTTAGGTGCAGGCGGTGCGGCTCGAGCGATTGTCTGGGCTTTGGCCGATGCAGGCGTGAAAGAGATTCGCTTGTTCAATCGCAGCCCGGACAAGGCCCGCGAACTGGCTGCGCAATTCGGCTCGCCTGTGAAGGCCTTGGCGTGGGAGCAGCGCCACGATGCCTTGGCAGATGCAGGCTTGCTGGTCAACACCACCACCCAGGGCATGCAAGGTCAAGCCGCGCTGGACATCGATTTGTCGGCGTTGCCTCAAACCGCGTTGGTCTCCGATATTGTCTACACGCCTTTGGAAACAGATCTGTTGCTGCGCGCCAAGTTGCGCGGCAATCACGTGGTCAATGGTTTAGGTATGTTGCTGCACCAGGCTCGACCCGGTTTTGAAGCATGGTTTGGCGTGATGCCCGACGTCACACCGGCCTTATGGCAAAAGGTATTGGCGACGCTCTGAGTTACTTGCGAACTGAGGGCACCTCAATTTTCAAGCCTTGCGCACGCCACATCAAATACAAACTGATATCACGCATATCCTGGTGTCCCCACGGCGGAATCTCTGCTTTGACGCCTGTGTAACAAAAGCGCAAACGCCTCTCTAAAGAGGCGAGTCGTTGCCATTCAATCCGGTAGGCGGGGTAGGCATTCGGTTGCCCTTGGCTGAGTTTGTCCGTGAACAGTTTGATGCCGTAGCGTTGATCGTGGCATTGGGTACAGGCCAAGTTCATTTGGCCTTGCCGTGTGGTGAAAATCTTTTGACCCGATTCAAAATGTGATTTCGCTTTGCCATCAATACTTACCTTGATCGGCATATCGTTGGAGGCTGAGGTGACATACAGCGTGACTGCAAGTAACTCTTCCGATTCGAGCGGCCACTCAGAGGCTTTTTGACGCGTTTGACGGCAGTTACGAATACGGTCTTCAAGGTTAAACAGTTGCCCGCTGGCTTTGTCGATAGACGGATATCGCGAGGCTACACCTTTCATACTTTTCAATTCACCGTGGCAGGATTGGCAACTTTTGTCGGACTTGCCCGCCATTTGTCGCCAAAGCTTGCTGCCTTTGTCCATATAAGGCAAGCCGGGGTTGGCAAAGTCATCACCTTGCAAGTCAAGAATTTCCGGCCCCGTGAATGCCAGACCGGATTGCAATTTGTCTAAAGGCAGTAAACGCTGCTGCGCATGTGCATAAGGCAGTTGCAACAACAGACAGACAAGCAGGCAATGGCAGCAGATTGAAAAGAAGTTTGTCTGCCCGGAGAAACGCGGGATGGCTAGAGAGATACCAATGGCATGAAACAACATGGGCATGGTTTCAGGGCTTGGCTGCTTTAGACTGGTTGGCAGGCTCAATCACCAGTTTGTGTCGAAGCTCACCGATATAGCCTTTGTCGTCCACCCAACGGAAATAGAGCTCCCCGGATTTGGTAGCGCGCAGGTAAAACTCAAACAGCGGATTGGCTGATGTGCCTGTAGTGGGCTCAACCCTGAAAACCTCTTTGTCATGCAGTATGCATTGCAAATGCCGGATGACGTTGCGTTTGATCAATACGCCATCGAGATCGCGCAAGAAACCGCTGTCCATGGGATGTTGAACCAACAGGCGAAGCTTGAACACATCGCCTTCAACAATGCGTGCGGGTAGTTGTAATCGGGCTGTGCTCATCGCTTATCCGTTGTCAATGCAAGCGGCTTCAGTGACCACCACTTCTTGCGTTTCATAACGGAAAGTGCCGTCTGACATACGCGCTAAAGCAACCACCATTTGTGTGCCCGATAAACGCACGCGCATACTGAGTTCGGCGCGGCCATTCCACGGGCCCAGCACAAACATGGCCATCAATGGAACCGGGTTGCGCTGAGAAATCAGATAAATGTGAGTGACATGAGATTCCTCGGTCATCGGACTGTCGACCTTCAAACTCAAAGGAACCAAATGGCCGTTGTCAGCCAGCATAGGTAAAGACAAAGTGATGCCGCCTTGTTTGACCGGTTGACGAACCACATAAGGCGCGATCATTTCGTCAAAGTTTCGCAAGCGTGCGTCAGACATATCTTGGACACGGCCTAACACCGACATGTCCTGAGCACGGGAGACGACGGCGCTCAGGCCCCAGGCCCCCACCGAGGTTTTGAGACATCGGAATAACCAGTCACGGCGTGACAACGAAAACAACATCAAGGTCCTTTTGTAGCTTCCAGCAGATAGGTAACGATGTCTTCCAGACCCTGCTCGGATAAAACGGTTTTACCTATCAATGGCTTGGCGACATTATGGAGTCCTTCGGTGCTGAAGTAGGCCGGCATGAAGGACTGGGGGTTTATGACTCTGGGGTCAGCGATACGCATGCGGATTTGATCTGGGGTGAGACGTTGGCTAAGACCTGTCAGATTGGGTCCCATTTCTCCGCCGTCCTTGAAGCCAGGTATGGTGTGGCACAACACGCAACCTGTTTCCTGCCGGTTTTGAACCAGCTTGCGCCCGCGCTCGACATCCGCATTTTGTGCAGACGGCGTGGGCGGCATGCTGTCACCTGCCGCTGCTGCCGCCGCTGCGCTAAAAAGTAATGCTGATAACAGCAAGCGTTTCATGCTTTAGACAATGTCAGACCGTGATTTTTCAAAGGCAGTGAACGAATCCGTTTGCCGGTGGCCGCAAACAACGCGTTGCCAAGCGCTGGCGCCAGAGGCGCTTGTGCGGGCTCACCCACACCGCCCCAAAAACCACCGCTCGGTGCGATGACGGTTTCCACTTTGGGCATTTCGTTCATACGCATCATGCGGTGATCATGGAAATTGGATTGCTCCACACGGCCATCTTTGACGGTTATCTCGCCCCAGAAGATCGCTGTCAATCCATGCACCACACTGCCTTGCAATTGCGCTTGAATGTTGTCTGGGTTGACGGCGTAGCCGGGGTCGATGCCGATCACAATCCGGTGAATTTTCACCTCGCCTCTGGCATTGACAGAAACCTCGCACACGCAAGCGGTCCAACTGCCGTAGCCGTCCACACTGGCAATGCCGCGATGCACACCGCTAGGTAATGGCTTGCCCCAATCAGCCGCTTTGGCCACAGCTTGCAAAATGCCTTTGTCGCGGTTGGCTTTTTCATTGTCCGGCAACAGCGCGAGCCGATAAGCCAGCGGGTCTTGTTTGGCGGCATGTGCCAGTTCATCCAGAAAACATTCGCGCACAAACGGATTTTGAGAATGCCCGACGGTGCGCCAAAAACCAACTGGCACATGGGTGCTACGCATGGCAAAGTCCACCAGAGTGTGGGGGATCGCATAGGGATGGTCATTGAAACAGGCGACCGCTTGTTGATCAACACCGTTTTGCAGTGGCATGCGCAGTAACTGAGAAAAAATTGACGGTGCACTCACGCGAATATGCAAGGCTTGCGGCTTGCCACTGTCGTCCACACCAGCACGAACCCGCACCAAGCTGGCTGGGCGGTACAAATCATGCTGCATGTCTTCTTCACGGCTCCACATCAGCTTGACGGGTTTGCCGGGCAATTGCATGGCGATAGCGACCGCTTGTCGGGTGAAGTCTTGTGGACTTTTACGTCCCAAGCCGCCACCCATTTGCATGGCGAATACGCGGATGTTTTCTTGCGCTACATCAGCGGTAGACGCGGCAGCAGTGAGGGTGGACTCCGGATTTTGGGTGGACGCCCAAATGTCGAGTTTGTCCCCGTTCATCAATGCGGTACAAACCATGGGTTCCATGGTGGCGTGGGCAAGATAGGGGGTGTAGTAATCCGCCTCGATCACTTTGGCTGAGGTCAGCGCAGCCAGCGTATTGCCGTCATTACGCGCAACAGCTGGTTCTGATTGAGTCAGCCCGTCGCGGTAGTACTGCATCAAGCTGGCGCTGTTGACCGCGCCGTTTTTGCCGTTGTCCCAATCGATAGAAACATCGCGCAAAGCTTCTTTGGCGCGCCACCAATTGTCGGCAACCACGGCGACAAATTCACCCAGGTTGATGACTTTCACAATGCCGCGTCTGCTATCGACTTTGCTGCTGTCCACAGACTTGGCTTTGCCGCCAAAGACGGGGGATTGGGCGATAGCCGCATGCAACATGCCGGGCAATTGCACATCGACGCCATAGCGAATCTTGCCAGTGACGATGTCGGTGATGTCAACCCGGGGCAATGGTTTACCGGCAATGGTCCAAGTCTTCGGGTCTTTGAGTGGAATATCTTTGGGCGGTGTGAGTTTGGCCGCATCTGCAGCCAATTGTCCGTAGCTGAGTTTTTTTCCGCTGGCGCTGTGTATGACTTGTCCGAGCACGGCTTTGCATTCACCGGGCGCGACATTCCAGCGTTGTGCAGCTGCTTCAATCAACATGATGCGTGCAGCCGCACCGGCTTTGCGTAAATATTCCTGCGACATACGGATGGTTCGGCTGCCCACGCTGGCCATATCGCCATAGGCGCGTTTGCGACGCAAATTTTCATGGGCGGGTACATCCACTACACGTACTTTTTTCCAATCGACTTCCAATTCTTCGGCGATCAACATGGGTGCTGAGGTGCGGCTGCCTTGTCCCATTTCTGTGCGGGCGTAGCGGATGACCACTGACTCATCAGTGTTAATTTCTATCCAGGCGTTCACCTCTGTAGGGTTGCTTGCCATGCTGGCTTGCGGCCAGAGAAAACCCAGGCTGAGTGCAGCAGCAGACGCAGTATTGACTTGTAGAAACAATCGGCGATTAAGGTAAGTGGAATTCATGATTTGCCTCCTGCTTGACGCGCAGCAGCGTGAATCGCTGTGCGCATGCGCGCATAAGTACCGCAACGGCAGATGTTGGTCATGGCTGCATCAATGTCTTGGTCAGTCGGTTTGGGTTTTTTCTTCAGCAAGGCCACGGCCGCCAAAATTTGCCCGCCTTGGCAATAGCCACATTGAGGCACTTGATGGTCTATCCAAGCTTGTTGTACAGCGTGTAACTTTCCTTTGTCAGCCAGACCTTCAATGCTGACGACTTGTTGGCCATCAGCTGATGAAACTGGGTAACTGCATGAGCGCACAGGCTCACCGTTAAGCAACACAGTACAAGAGCCGCACTGTGCGATGCCGCAACCGTACTTTGGCCCTTTGATGTCAAGTTCATCGCGCAATGCCCACAGCAAGGGCATTTCTGGTTCTATATCGAGGGTGTGGCTTTTGCCATTGACATGGAGTTTCATGGAGTGGGTCCTTATGAAAGATAACGCTTAAGTGCATCCGCGCACACAGCCACACCGGTGTGGGCTTCACGCATGACGCGCCCCATGGTGATGAAGCCGTGAATCTGCCGTTCAAAGCAAATGTACTCGGCGCTGCTTCCTGCGGCTGATAGGGCATTGGCATACAAACGGCCTTCATCGCGCAGCGGGTCAAAGCCCGCGGTTATCACCAATGCGGGAGGAAGGTCGGCATGTGATTCGGCCTTCAGCGGAGAGGCGCGCCAGTCATGCGCTATGTCACGAGATGGCAAGTAATGGTCCATGAACCAGTGCATCACATCAGCGGTCAATGCGTAGCCTTCAGCGTTGTCCCGGTAACTTTGCGTGTCCGGGTACATCAGCGTGGCAGGGTAAATCAATAATTGAAATGCAGGTTGATGCGTATTACCTCGTGCCCCCAAGCAGACGGCAGCCGCCAGATTTCCGCCTGCGCTGTCGCCGCCCACAGCGATACGTTGAGCGTTCACATGCAAACTGCCTGCGTTTGCAGCTACCCACTGAAAAGCAGCTTGGGCATCATCGTAGGCTGCCGGGAATACATGCTCAGGTGCCAACCGGTAATCTACTGAAAACACGGCACAGCCACTGGCCTGGCACAGTTGTCGGCACAGAACGTCGTGGGTATCCACGTCTCCGATGACCCAGCCGCCACCATGGTAGTAAACCAGCGCAGGCAACACAGCGGATGGCGAAACAGCTTCGGGGCGGAATTCACGAACTTTGATCAGGGTGCCGTTGAGGTCCACCAAGTGATCCTGGCAGTGGGATACCGCAGGGGGATCGGGCTGGGTAAAACCCTTACGCATCAAATACGCTTGGCGTGCTTCGACTGGTGTTTGTGCGTTGAAAGCAGGTATGCCACGTTCGACGATCAGTTGTAAAAGTTTTTGGGCTTGGGGGTCTAGCATGTTGAATTCTAAAAATCAGAGTGAATCAGGCAGTTGAAACGGATTGTCCTACCAATGCATAGGCGTTTTCGTGGGAACGCAACCATTGCTTTGACAATGCGTCAGGGTGTTGGGAGGGGTGAAAGTCGGGCTTGAAATAGTCACTCCACAGACTGTAACTCTCGCGAAACAACCCGCCCTTGGCAAAACAATGTTTCCAGGCACTCGTCCACGTAGAAAGTTTGAACAAACTGCCGTCGTGCCACAGGTTGTTGACTGTTTGACGCAGCAAGTCCGTCAGGAAAAACCAGGTGACACGGCGCATCCAGCGCAAGCGCCATTCCTCATTGCCACCGAGCGCGCGGTAGATATCAAACGCAGTGCAACGGTGCTCGCTTTCTTCGCTGGCATGCCACAGCCACAGCGTTTTGAGACGGGGATCTGCTTGGTTAAAAAACCCTTCATTAGACAGCAACCAATGGGCGAAAACTGCGGTGTAGTGCTCGGTGGCCGCGGTGACTGCCACCGCATGACGTGTATCCAACTGACTGAGGGCGGTAATACGCTTGATCGCGCGCTGTTCCCAATGGTTGACCATCCCTTGGTCAAGCAAATGCCGGTTGTACAAACTGTGAAGCCTGCGGTGGGTCGCTTCTTGTCCGATGAATCCCTTGACCTCATCCTTGAACAAAGCTTGTTGCTCAAGGGGAAGTTGGGCGAGACCTGCACGCACACTGTCGAGAAAAAATTGCTCACCCACCGGAAAGCTCATGGATAAAGCATTCATGAAGGCTGAGGTGAAGGCGTCCTCACCGTTCCACCGCAAATCAAACGGCGGGGTCAGATCTATCAATAACTGTCGGATAGCAAGTTGGCTCATGGTGTTTATCCAGGTGGAAGTTGACAAGGGCCGGTGACGAAAAACTTCAACTTCTTGCCATATCTTTGAACATCCTTAATGGCTTTGATATTCACCGGTTCGCGGTTTATTTTGACCTCAGATTCATCCATGGTTTGCGTGTTTTTACGTTTGACCCATAAACTGGTTTTGGAAGTCAAGTCCATGCCCTCAAACTCCGGAGTTTTAAGCGTGTTGACAAAAAAAGTGTAGAGCTTGGGGCCGTCCATTTTGATGTACAAATGGTCGCCGATGGAGGTGATCTCCACTTTCACGGTGGCGGGCTCTATGCTGATTTTTTCTAATTCGGGAAATGAACCCTGGACATCGCAAGTCAGGGTGTAGGCCAGTGCTGTTTGACTCAAGCCGAAGAGAATCACCAGCAGCAGAAAAATCTGGCGAAGAATGGGCCGCGCTGGGTTGGCAATGGAGTACAACAAATGCATAACAGCCTTTCGATCTTTGGATCATCGCATGCTGGCTCAGCATGGGCTCTGGCCGTATGTAAATTCATTTCAGAGCAGTTGGTTATTATTAGGCATCATACTTTCAATGTTTTCAAAGGGGTTGGCCGTGTTTGTTATTCACAAAAGTTACAAAATAGTGCCCATGCTATTGGCTGTAAGCGCTGTCTTTTGGCCGTGGGCGGTCGGGGCGTTTGATGCGGGCAAGATGGAAGACTTTAAAACTACCAATGTCTGCAAATACTGCGATCTCACCGACGCGCCCTTGGGCGGACGCGATATGCGCGGTGCGGATTTTCAAAACGCCAATTTATCGGGTGCGGTGCTGGTCAAAGCCAATATGGGTGAGCGTCCGATGGAAAAGCGCACCTTGGTGACGAATTTTGAAGACGCTAATTTGCGCCGTACCGACTTCACCGGAGCTAATTTGCACATGGCAAATTTCACCAACGCCTATTTGCGTGAAGCCAATTTGACCGGCGCCGATTTGAGCGATGCATTACTGAACCAAGCGAACATGAAAGGCGCTGTGCTGTCGGGTGCCAATTTGAAAGGCGCCAAAATGGAAGGTGCCAAGTTAGATGATGCAAAATTTTGTAAAACCGTGATGCCCGATGGTTCAGTCAATGACAGCGGGTGTTGAGTCATTCAATGTTGTGACGCTTGGCAAGCAGTGAGTAATTGATTTTTGACTTCGTCTTTGTTGCGCATCAGGTTGTCACGAGCGTCTGTTTCGGCCAATTGACGCATGGATTGAGCCACTGATTGGTTCAGCTTGATCAAGTTTGCTTTCACCTGGGGCTTCAAGCTGCCATCACCACGCAGGCTTTTTAGTACATTCATTTCAACTTTTTCGCCGTTTTTTTGCACTTGAATGAAATACGCTTGGGCGTCAGCTGAGCCAGGCACAAAAGTCTTCAGCCCATGGCTGTGCATGGTTTGCAACCCGTTATAAAACTCTGAGAAATAACTGGCACTGCTTTGACACTCTGGAGAAACAGCCATGGAGTGTGTGTCTTGCGCGTTCGCACTCAGGCTTGAACACAGTGTCAAGAGCTTGATCAGCAGCCAGTTTGCCCGGTGTCTTGAAAAGCGTAGCGGGCTTGAAAACTCATTCATCCGCAACTTTACTCATCACCCGGAATCACAGCCTCACGCAATTTAACCGGCTTGCTGATGGACTTGCGAAAACGAATGTTGAGCAATTCAACACCAAATGAGAACGCCATGGCGAAATAAATATAGCCTTTGGGGACGTGGTGACCGAAACCTTCTGCAACCAACACAACCCCGACCACCACTAAAAAACTCAATGCCAGCATTTTGATGGATGGATGAGCCTCTACAAATTCACCAATAGCACGTGCAAAAAGCATCATCAAACCGAGGGAGATGACTACCGCTGCAATCATGATGCGAACATCATCGACCATGCCGACTGCTGTGATGATGGAGTCCAGCGAGAAAACCAAGTCGATCACAATGATTTGCGCAATGGTGGCCATGAGACTGACCTTGGGTTTGGCGCTGGCAGTATGGTTTTCATTCTCGCCTTCGAGTGATTGGTGGATCTCACCCGTGCTTTTCCAAATCAAAAACAATCCACCGGCGAGCAAAATCAAATCGCGCCCGGAAAATGACTGCTGCATCACGGTAAATAAGGGTTCTACCAAACCAATGATGAAAGACAGCAGCATCAGCAGCGCAATTCGCAAGAACATGGCCATGAACAAACCGATGCGCCTGGCCATTTCTTGCTGAGCTTTTGGAAGTTTGCTGACAAGAATGGAGATGAAAATAATGTTGTCTATACCCAGCACCAACTCAAGCAAGGTCAAGGTGGCCAGCGCCATCCACATATGCGGGTCAGTCAGTAATTCCATAAATTTTGCCGCTTTACATAAAGTTGTCGAATATAGCCCAAGGCGTCCATACCTTAGAACCCATGGGGTTGATCAAGCCGAAAGCGCATGGTGATGGATTTTTCGCCATCGCAAATGCAGCCAAATACCTCTTACCAACAGGTAAATCAGCCAGATAAACCATCCTGAAAATACCACGTCGCTTAAATAATGGCCACCCTGAATGATGCGTGCAAAGCCGATAAAGCTGCCTGCGGCCAGCCCGCTCCAGATCCACCGGCGCCGCAGTTGCCGACGCGACCACATGCCCCAAGCCATCCAAACAAAGCCACCGGCTGCGTGGCCGCTGACGAAGGAGCAGTTCTCTTCACACAATGGCTGATAGTGCAGCACGGGAACAAATGATTCAGTGCCGTTGAAGTTGATGGTTTGGTAAGGGCGCGGTCTTCCGATGTGGTCTTTCAAAACCCAGTCCACCACAAAACCAATGCCCACAGTCACCATCAATAACCAAGCGATGCAGCGTCTGCGCCAATGAATTGCGCCTGTTAAAGGACGAAACAAGGCCAACACCAAAAACAAAACAGCACCCGCAGACACCCATTTATTGATTTCTGGCGTGTACTCGTAAAGCCACTTCACCCATGGCCATTCCTCTGCTGGAAAGGTTTGCGTGCTTGTGTCATAAAAATAGTGACTGATATGAAAATCGAACTGAGGGTTGGCCAGAAAAAATACTATGCAAATACTCAGCAGCGCCAGGGAGAAAAAGTACTCCTGATAACGCGCTTTCATGCCAATCCCTTTTTGCGCAAAAAACTCAGTCTCGACATCAATCCAGCGGCACCCACCGTGGCTATCAAATCGAAGGCCAATTGTTCGGCGGAGGTGTGCACTTGCGCTCTCAGCAAATAAATCACCAAACCTAACTCACAGATCAGTAGGCACCATTGAAACTTTGTTTGCTGCAGGTAGGGTGTCCAAGGCTGACGCAGTTCCCATTGCACTGCCAGCCAAACGATGAACATACCCAAACCGGTACCTGCCAAAACATCTGCCGGCCAATGCGCGCCGACCATGATCCGAGAGAATGCCACCAAGCAGCCAAAGAGCAGCAGCATCAGCGAATAAGGTTTGTACTTGTTTTCATGAGGTATGCAAAGCCACAAAACAGTCACTGCAGCAATCGCTGCCATGCTGTGGCCAGAGGGCATGGAATTGGCGGAGACAGGGGGCGCGCCAATGGTGTGGATCACCCCTGGCTCAAGCACACCCAAAGGTCTGGCGTGAGAAAAAAGCGATTTCAGTGCGGGAGAGAGTAAAGACCCGATCAAAAAGCATTTCAAGCTCAAAGCGCTGCCATGGCGACTAAAGCGCGTCAATACCAGCATCAGTAAGAGGGCGGCTCCGGCCTCACCAAACTGGTTAATAAACGACCAAATGGGATCGATACCCGTCACAGAACGGTTGAGTCCAATCATCCAAGCCAGGTTCAGATCGGAGCGCGAAACCAGCCACCCGCCCAGCATGAAAGCGGTGGCAAGAATTAAAATAGAAAGTCGTAATCGGCGCGTAGGCAGATCGGGTGAGCGCGGCATCATCGGCTGGATTGTAAGCAGTCACCCGGACTGACTCATGCATTCGTTATAGTCGAGCACAACTGCGAAAGTCAACGTCATGCCTACTACCAAGAAAAAAATCATCCAGCATCTTGAGGAAGAGGTGTTTTGTAAATTGGGCATCTCACCCATTCACGGTATCGGGGTTTTTGCGATCAGACCCATAGCCAAAGGGATCAATCCCTTGAAAAGTTACATCGGCAACCGGGAAATTGATGTGTCTAAAAAAGACATCAAGCATTTACCCAAGGGTGTGCGCAGTCAAATAGATATGTTTTGCTACTACAACAGAACCAAGGTCAGCATTCCCGTCAATGGATTGAATTCTTTTGATTTGGCTGTTTATCTGAACCATTCGAAACGACCGAACTTACGCTTCAAGAAAAATGGTGCGCTCGAAAGCCTGATGAATATTGCCCAGGGCGAAGAACTGTTTATCGATTACGACATCAGTTTCGGCGAAAAACACTTCTTTTAATCAACCGGCCATCGCCAGCACCTTGTCCTCAACGGGCTGAACTGCTGGCGCATGGCGGTAAATCTGGTTGAGTTCATGCGGCTTGAAGTCCGTGATCAGGGGCGAGGTCGGGTCGGTCGCTAAGGGGTGCTCCGGGTCAATCAAAGCCAAAGCGTAAATGGGTTCAAAATCAGTCACAAACAGGGCTTTGTAGCCATAGTCGTCGACCGGACCGAGGTTGTAATAGCGCAAGCCATTTTTCTGCGCCCAACGGCAGGCTTGTAAACAAGCGTAAATGCCGGGGGAGCGGTTTTTGTAGTCCCGGTTCCACTGACAGAAACTGCCGTACAACTGGTTGTACTTGGGCAGCAATATAGATACATCTGTCAGCACCAGTTCGCCTTCAGGACTGTGAACCCGCAGTATCAACACATCCAAGTTGCGGACATAGTCTATAAAACCTTCAACTTCACGGTCATCGATGTAGTAATTGGCGAAATGCTCACCACCCATTTCAAACATGTCTTCAACTGTCAATTGAGAACCGGGCACCACTTCTTCGGTGTAAACAAAATTTTTATATTGCTTGTCGTACTCGCGGAATTTGCGTTCGCGCCGCGGTTCAATCCAAAACGATTCATCCATGGTGTTGACCAAACCGTATTTGTCATTGATGGGCACGCCGAAAGGACTGTCAGGTGGCAGGGCATAAACCACAAACGGACGCGGCGCAGAGTCCAACATTTCCTGCGTCACGTTGATATAAGGGCAAAGAGCATCCCAGCGCGTGGTGTAGTAAAGAATGTCGTTGTGCTCGCTTTCAACCAGCAGGTTTTCATCAGTCCAACTTTGGTTATCAACTTCATGCACCTTAGGGGGGGATGTAAATTGATGCGCAGGTTTGAATTGATAGAGCATGCCATTCATGTTGTTGCCTTTAGGGTTTTGATTTTTTTTTATTTTGTTTTGGGGAGAAATGTACAGCAGTAATTCGTTTGAGATCAAAGTAGGAGACATCGACAGCGTGGTTCACTTGCAAAAAAGCAGGATCGGTTTTTTCCAATTGAACAATGATGTCGTTGACCTTACTCAGGTGTTGATGAGCATCGCTGTCTTTGTCTGACAAGCCGTCCAAGTAGTCGTCCATTAAAGGGCAATCGGTGTCGAAATAAAAACTTTTGTTTTTAGGGTTGTAACTGAGCGGATAAAGCGTGCAACCGAAGGGCTTGTCTTCGCCCATAGTGCAACCTTGGGGTCCTAAATGTGTGCAACTGGTTTCGATGCACACAGAACCCAATTTCTTTTGCTCTTTGGCCGTTAATGTGATTTCCAGAGGCGGGAAACCTGCCTCTACATTGCAGCATCGCTGACACTGCGCACAGTGGTCAAAAAGCACGCGCTATCTCCATAGAGGGAACTGCGACTGGGTTGACGATCAGTTCAAAACAATGAGTGTGTGTCATCAAGCGCTAAAAAATATTTTGATAATTATTAACGTTTTTGTCATATTGAGTCAAGAAATGATTAATTTGTTGAATTCAACAATTAACTGGATTTGCAAATCAACGACAAATCAAGCCAAGAGCTCTTCGTATGCAGAAGGGTTTGGACTCAAAGTTAATGTGATGCTTGAGCTGTGCGAACTTGCACCAAGTCACCTTGCGTCACACCGTCAGGCGGATTCTCAATCACTTTGTCTGTGGCTTGCAAGCCTGAAAGTAATTCAAGGCGGTTACCGTAATCTCTGGCAATCACCACGGGCTTCATCTCTACACGGTTCTCGGCATTGACAATAGCAACTTGAACGATGCCTTTGGTGTAGACCAAGGCGCTTGGAGGCACACTCAAGCGATCAGCCTGGGCGGGTATGTTGAAGCTGACGCTGGCGTAGCCGCCGGGTAGCAACTCGCCGCGTTTATTTTCTGCGGACAACTGCACCAGCATGCTGCCGGAATTGCTATTGATGGCTTGAGAAGTGGATTGAACCGTCGCGGTGTAGACCTGGCCCGGTTGTTCCGGGACTGTGAATTTAGCCAAGGAGCCTTTTTTAACAAAAGCGATCTGGTTTTGCGGCAGATTCACATACAAGCGCAAACGCTTGACGTCTGAGACCACAAACAATTCGCTGCCTGGGGCGCCGCCGACATTGATCAATTGCCCGATGTCGGTATTGCGGGCGGTCACCACACCATCAAAAGGCGCAACAATGCGAGAGAAATTTTTCAATGCTTGGAGTCTGTTGACATTGGCCTGAGAGGCATTGACCACAGCCAGTTTGACGTTGTAGTCGCCCATTTTTTCTTCCACCGCTTGGCCGGATACGAACTGGGCGCTCTCCAAAGACTTCCAACGTTTAGCGGTATTTTCAGAAAGCGCAGCGTTAGCTTGTGTGCTTGCCAATTCCGCTTTGGCCTGCAATATCTGCTGATCCAAATCGGGTGTGTCAATTTCAGCCAATAACTGACCGGCCTTCACTGGCGTGCCGATGTCTGCTTTCCACGTCTTTAAATACCCGCTGATGCGTGAATACAAAGGCGCTTTGGCATAGGCTTCCATTCGACCAGGCAAGCTCAAAGCGGAAGAGTCTGTGCTGCTGCTGGGGGAGATGACAGTGACAGACACCGCAGATTGTTTTTCAGCCAATGCTTTTAACTGTGCGCCGTCTTTGGCGCGGGCTTGCAAGCCATTGAAAACAATGACAGCGGCAAGTACACCTGCTGCGCCCAAGGCAGTCCAAAGAAAACCACGAGAAACGGTTGGAACGGACTGCTTAGACATGACTGACTCCAGAGGAAAACGAGGTGGATGTACCGGAGCGCTGACGCCCGTGCACCATACTGAATAAAAGAGGAACGATGACCAAAGTAGCGACAGTGGCGAGCATGAGGCCACCGATGACAGCGCGACCTAGCGGCGCATTTTGTTCGCCGCCTTCGCCCAAGCCAAGTGCCATGGGGACCATGCCGATGATCATGGCCAGTGCCGTCATCAAAACCGGACGGAAACGGACAAAGCCGGCGTCCAAGGCGGCTGCGATCGGATCGCCCCATTCAGCCAAACGTTCACGCGCGAAACTGATCACCAAAACGCTGTTGGCGGTGGCCACGCCCATACACATGATGGCGCCGGTCAACGCCGGGACGGACAAGGTGGTACGGGTGGCAAACAGCATCCAGACAATACCGGCTAAGGCAGCTGGCAAGGCGCTGATGATGACGAAAGGGTCACGCCAGGATTGGAAATTCACGACGATCAAGAAATAGATCAACACCACGGCGCCGAGCAAACCCCATAGCAGGCCGGAGAAGGCTTTCTCCATGGTTCGCACCTGTCCGAGCAAAACCACTTTGCTGCCCTTGGGCAAATCAGCTTCCGTGGCAGCGATCACGCGTCTGACTTCTTTGGCAACAGTGCCTAGGTCGGTGTCTTGCGTGGTGGCATTGATTTGAACCAGCGGTTGAATATCGTATTGACTCACCACCGCATTTCGCGTGGTCCGATTGATGGTGGAGAGGGCACCGAGCACGGGCTGATTGCTGCTGCCACTGGCACCGACTGGTAAATTGGTCAGGGCATTGAGCGAGTCCATGTTGTATTGGGGTGTTTGCATCACCACGGCATAAGAGATGCCGTTGGCAGGATTGAGCCAAAACGTAGGAGCTACTTGGCTGCTGCCTGCTAAATTGACTACCATGTTGTTGGTGACATCCCTGGCGGTAATCCCCATGTCCTGCGCTTGGCTGCGGTCTAAATTGACTTCAAGCACAGGACTTTTGGCGGATTGCTGAATGCGGGCATCCGCTACGCCGGGGATGCGACGAATTTCTTTGAGCAGTGTATTGGCGTAGTCAAAATTTGCACTCAGATTGGCTCCTCGAATTTGGATATCGATGGGAGCTGGCGCGCCGAAGTTCAAAATTTGGCTGACGATATCCGCAGGCGGAAAGGAAAACACCGTGTCCGGAAATGCCAACGGCAGGGTTTTGCGAAGCTCGCGGACATAGTCGGCGGTTGGTCGATGGTCTTTGCGCAAGGCAATTTGTATGTCTCCGTCCATGGTGCCGATCACACCAGTGTTGTTATAGATCAGGTTGATCCAACTGGGAGGCAAACCGATGTTGTCCACCAATGTCGTGATTTCTTCTTCAGGAATCACTTGGCGAATGGTTTTTTCAATTTGGGAAAAACGCGCGGCTGTTTCTTCGACACGGGTGCCGACAGGCACACGCGCATGAATCAAAATTTGACCGCCATCGACATCCGGAAAGAAATTGGTGCCCAGGTAAGGAACCAAAGCAAAAGAGGCCATGACAAAGCCCATGAATCCCATCACGATAGGCCAGCGGTTGCCCAGTGCGAGCTGCAATATATCTTTATAGGCTGTACGCAAACTCTCGAAACCGGCTTCAAATCCGCGTTGAAAACGCATGATGGGGTTGCGCGTGCGAGGCAAACTCGCGTTGTTGCCATGCATGTCGGTATGCGGGGCATGCGGTTTAAGCAAATAGTTTGCCATGGTCGGTACCAGCGTACGCGACAAAAAGAAGGAAAACGCCATGGCCAGCATCACCGACAGCGCCATGGGCACAAACAAAAACCGGGACACACCATCGAGGAAAAACATCGGAATAAAAACAATACAAATACACAGCAAAGAGACAAACGCTGGCGCGACAATTTGAGCAGCGCCGTCAAGAATGGCTGTCTCCACATCCTTGCCTTGTTCCAAGTGCCAGTTGATGTTTTCAATCGTCACTGTGGCGTCATCCACCAAAATTCCCACCGCCAATGCCAGTCCCCCCAGCGTCATGATGTTGAGGGTTTCGCCCAGCGCATAAAGCCCGAGGATGGCGCCCATGATGGACAAGGGAATAGACAGTGCAATGATGATGGTGGAGCGCCAACTTCCCAAGAAAAGAAAAATCATCAAGCTGGTGAGAGCTGCCGCAATCACTCCTTCAATTGCAACACCCTTAATGGCGGCGCGGACAAACAATGACTGGTCATTGATGGGTTGAACTGTGAGCGCTTCAGGCAAAGAAGATTTGATGGAGCGCAATTTTTCCAGCACGCCGTCAACAATGGCCAGCGTAGAGGTGGTGCCATTTTTCAACACCGACATCAACACAGAGCGGTTGCCGTTGACGTGAACAATATTGGTTTGCGGTGCATTGCCGTCATGCACATTGGCTACATCCCGGATATAGACCATGGCGCCGTTGACCGTCTTGATAGGTAAGTCACCCAGATCTTTGATGCTGACTGCGGCATTGTTCAAGCTGACGGTGTATTCAAGGTTGTCAATTTTTTGCGTGCCCACCGGTGTGATGATGTTTTGGCTGGCCAATGCATTCGCCACATCCTGTGCACCCAAACCCCGAGCTTGCAACTGCGGCAGATTCAAATCGATTTGCACCTGACGCGATTTGCCGCCATAGGGGAAGGGAATGGCTGCGCCGGGCACAGT
>CANHLD010000007.1 GCA_947461325.1 Comamonadaceae bacterium | reverse complement strand
TGGTTCAAGTCTTCGCGTTTCAAGTAAATTTGTGCGCCGCCCATTTCACGGCTCATGCGGGCTGCGTGGTAGATGGGGGAAGGGCGGCCGACGAAATGCGCCAACTCAGACTTGAACTCGGCCACGAACGCCGGGTCGTGCTGGTACTTGGCGTAGGCCTCTTTCAATTCTTCAATTGCGTGGGTCAGGGTTTCGCTGACGAAACTGCCGCCGAATTGGCCAAAGTGTCCGCTGGCATCGGGTTGCTGGTAAGTTGACATGGTGTTTTTCTTGAAAGATGCAGCCATCAGCTGCTATAAAAATCAATCGGCAAGCGACGTGCTGCGCACGGCTGCCACGAAGGCGCGGATTTTGTCGGCATCTTTGATGCCCTTGGCGCTTTCTACGCCCGAGCTGACATCAACCGCCAACGACAAACCGCACCGGTGCACGGCGCGAATGCCATCGGCCACGTTTGCAGGTGTGAGTCCACCAGACAAAACGAGGTGAGCATTGACGTTTGTTGGAAGCTGTGACCAATTGAATCTGTGACCGCTGCCGCCGTAAGCATCGACAAAAGTGTCTAGCAACAGCGCATCGGCTTTATCGTAAAGGGATGCGTAGTTTACGAGGTCAAACGGCGCACCGCCCTGAGGGGTTTCCTGCGGGATACGGGCCACGCGCAGCCAGCGTCTGCCCAAGGTTTTGGCGGTGTTTGCACAAAATTCAGGGGTTTCGTCGCCATGAAATTGCAGCCAAGCTCCCGGCACCAATGCGGCGGCATGCGCGATGACTTCCAAACTGGCATTCACAAACAACAGCACAGGCGAGACAAAGGCGGGCAACAAGGCCGCTAACTCAGCCGCTCGCTCGGGCGACACGTGGCGTGGTGAAGGCGGGTACAGCACAAAGCCGATGGCGTTCGCGCCTGCATTGACAGCAGCGATGACATCCTGCTCGCGTGTAAGTCCGCAAATTTTGATGGGTATGTGGTTCATGGTGAATGGCCTGGCAGCCAATCATATGACGGCGGGTCGGGCGGCAATCCCCACTTCGGGTCGTACACCGGTCCGGCAAAGTACAGTCCATCTGGTGCAAATGTAGGTGCCGCTGCTTTGCGGTCGCGCGCGGCCAGCACCTCGCCCATCCATTCAGGTGGATGTGCGCCTTGACCGATGGCGACAAAGCAGCCCATGAGGTTGCGGATCATGTGGTGCAAAAACGCATTGCCTGCAAAATCAAAACGCCAGTAAGCGCTGCCGCTGCTTTGCCCAATGCGTTGAATATGGATGCGGTGCAAGGTTTTCACCGGGCTCAATGCTTGGCAACTGGAGGCGCGAAACGAGGTGAAATCGTGTTCGCCCAACAAATATTGCACAGCTTCTTGCATGGATTGCAGTTGCATCGGCCTGAACACCCAACCGACCCGTCCGCTCTCTAAACTGGGGCGAACAACTGACTCCAGGCAAATATAGGTATAGCGGCGGGCGATGGCACTGGCACGGCAATGAAAGTCGGGCGGCACGGCATGCGCCCACTGCACGGCAATGTCAGAGGGCAAATAGGTGTTGGTGCCGCGCACCCAGGACGACATATCGCGGTCCAAGGGGGTATCAAAGTGCACCACTTGCTGCAGGCCGTGAACACCGCTGTCGGTGCGCCCCGCGCACAAGGTAGATACTTTGTGGCCGGTGAAAGTGCCCAGGGCTTTTTCCAGATGGTCTTGAACGGTTTTGCCCGAAGCCTGGCTTTGCCAGCCCTCGTAACTCTGACCTGAGTAAGTCAGGCCGAGTGCGATTCGCATGGCGCTCAAGTGTGTTCGTTTAACCAGCGCTGCGCCAATTCGCGGGTTTCACCAAGGGTTTGGTCGGCGACTTCCTGGGCCAGTGCGAGAGCAGTTTGTTTTTGTCCTAGTTTCCAAAGTTCATCAGCCAACTCTAATCGCATGATGAATGGGTCTTCTCCAGGGTCGATCACACTGGATTTGGACTCAGAGGGAAAGGCCGGCATGTCCACCGTGTGGGCAGGCGAGGGGACTTTTTGTTGCGAATGCTGGGCAGTCTCAGGTGTTTCTAAGTCAAGGTTCAAATCAGGCGGCAGATTCAGGCCTTGTGTTGGCGCATCATCTTGAAAGCTGAAGTCAGCAGATTCTTCATTTTCGCTCAAGCGGCGCTTGTCGCGCATCAACGAAAAACTGACTGCAAAAGCGGCCAGCAAGGCAATGGCTGCAATCAATTCGAACATATAGCGTTTGGCCAACTCCAAACCTTGATCGTAGTAAGCACCCAAACCAGAGAAATTGGCAGCAAAGCCTTGGGTAAATTGAGAAGCTGATCGCGACAAGCGGCCTAACTGGCTCAGGTTGTCACTGACTTCCTTGGCCTGTTTCGCACTTTCTTCTTCCTGCAATTTTTTGCTTAGCTTTTCAGCTTCGCTGTCGCCCGGTTTGCTCAAGGTCAATTCGTCAGCAGGTGGCTTTTCTTTTTTCGTGACTTCGCCTTTGAGTTTGCCACTGCTCTCCCGCTTGCTGCCCAAGGTTTGGTTGGAAACCGGTGCACTGTAGCCAAGGGAGGTGCGGTAGGCATTGAAATCGCTGGCTTGCAATTGGATGCTTTCGCGGGCTTGCTTGCGGTCAAAGGTGGCGGCTTCATCTGACGTGGGCATTGTGACCAGCGCACCGGCTTTGAGCCGGTTGACATTGCTGGCAACGAAAGCATCTGGGTTGTTGTGCAACATAGCCAGCAGCAATTGATCCAGTGAAATTTCGCGCGTAGCCAAGCTTTGCAACAGTTCGCCTGCGGTATCTCCCTGTTGGATTTGTACTTGAGAAGCCGTAGATTGGCTGACAGCTGAATCTGTGGCGGTGCTGGCCGCCACAGGTGTGGTCGTCTGCTTTGGGCTAGGAACGGCGGTCTGCTCTGAGCTAGGGGCAGGAGGCGCAATGCCTGCCTGCTCCGGTTGCGAGGCAGGCGGGGCGGGGTTGGTCAAAGGCTGTTCAGTTTGGGTGTCAGACGCAGGCGCGGCAGATGTGGTTGCGATAGGAGCGGCTGTTGTCGAGACAGGCGGCGTTTGTAAGTTCAAGCCAATATTGATAAACCGGCGCCCCGATGCCCAATCAAAATCGACAATCAGATCAGCGCGTTCTTCAGAGATAGGCTGAGTGCCGGTCACATTCACTTTGTATTTGCCGTCGGATTGCTTGGTGAATTCAAATTTGATGTCATCCAATCCAGCAACCCGTTTAATTTGGGTGCTTTGGTAAACCAAAATGTCAGCCAAATTGATTTTGAGCGACTTCTCCTCAGCCTCAGAAACGTCCGTTACCAAGAATTCAAGCTGGAGGGGCTCACCGATGCGCGAAATTAAGACGGGTTGATTGATTTGTAAAGCCAGTGCTTGAGCGGCTAAAAATAAGCCACTGCCAATCAAAGAATTCCGGTAAAAATGTTTTAATGACAGAGACATATCGACAAATTCTCTAGTGTCTTAAGAAGTCTGGATCATAAACGAATACCTTCAGAATCAGCTCTTTGACTCATTCACGCAACAAAATGCGCAACATGCGGCGCAGCGGTTCGGCGGCACCCCACAGCAATTGGTCACCAATGGTGAATGCGCCCACATATTCCGGCCCGAACGCCATTTTGCGAATGCGCCCGACCGGTATGTTCATGGTGCCTGTCACCGCGACCGGTGTCAGGTGTTGCAGCGTGGCCTCTCTGGTGTTGGTGACCACTTGCACCCATTCGTTATCAGCGGCAATCATTGCTTCAATATCAGCCAGTGGGACATTCTTTTTCAATTTGAAGGTCAACGCCTGGCTGTGGCAACGCATGGCGCCGATACGCACGCAAAAACCGTCTACCGGCACGGCGGGCGCTGAAAATCCTGCGCCTTGACCCAGAATTTTGTTGGTTTCGGCCATGCCTTTCCATTCCTCGCGGCTGGTGCCCCAGCCGTCATCTCCTTGGTGTTTGCCAAGGCCTAAGTCTTTGTCGATCCAGGGAATCAGCGAGCCGCCCAAGGGTGCACCGAAATTTTCTGTCTCGGCCTGGGTTAATGCGCGTTGTTTGGCGATGACTTTGCGGTCGATTTCCAATATGGCCGATTTGGGATCATCCAGCATGGCTTTGACTTCTGCGTTCAATGTGCCGTATTGCGTCAGCAATTCGCGCATATGTGCGGCACCGCCGCCGGAAGCGGCCTGGTAGGTTTGTGTGCTCATCCACTCGACCAAACCTGCTTTGTACAAAGCGCCTACGCCCATCAACATGCAACTGACGGTGCAATTGCCGCCAACCCAGTTGTTGCCGCCGTGAGTCAACGCGTTTTGAATCACAGGAAGGTTGACCGGGTCCAAAATGATGACGGCGTCGTCTTTCATGCGTAAGGTGGACGCCGCATCAATCCAATGGCCTTTCCAGCCGGCAGCTCGCAATTTGGGAAACACCTCGGTGGTGTAGTCGCCGCCTTGGCAGGTGATGATGATGTCGCAGGCTTTCAAAGCATTGATATCGTGACCATCTAGTAAATGGGTTTCGTTTTTGGCCATGGACGGGGCGGCACCGCCCGCATTCGAGGTTGAAAAGAAAACGGGTTCGATCAGGTCGAAGTCTTTTTCCGCCAGCATGCGGTCCATGAGAACCGAGCCGACCATGCCGCGCCAGCCAACGAGTCCGACACGATTGCCTATTTTGTTCATGAAGTTGCCCTTTCAGTCAGAGTTTTGACCCCCGGCACGTCTGGCCGGGAAAGGCGCGACGGACCGGAGCTTTTCAGCCGGTGGTCGTTGTTTTAATGGTGATGCCACTAACAAGCCAAGGGGTCTTTGGTGCCGCCGTGGTGATCGTGGTGAAATAATCCGAATTAATCATAAAAAGCATTCTAGCGGCTGTTCGCTGATACCAAGCTGACTTGTTGTTGTGTCAAACTGGTTTCATATTTAAATCCACGACCTGACTCTGATGAGGGATACACCATGTGGGATGAACGCTACGCTGTCGCGGAATTTGTCTATGGCAAAGAACCGAATGCTTTTCTGGCCGAACACTGTGACAAATTGCCTAAGGGCAAGGTCCTCAGCCTTGCTGAGGGAGAAGGCCGAAATGCGGTTTTTCTGGCCGCACAGGGCTATGAGGTCACTGCTGTCGATGCCTCCTTGGTCGGTTTGAACAAGGGGCGGCAACTGGCCGATGAGCTAGGTGTCAATGTCGAATGGATCCACGCCGATTTGAATGACTTTGAATTAGGGCTTGATCAATGGGATGGCATTGTGTCTATTTTCTGTCCTTTGCCTTCATCCATTAGGCGAAAACTTTATCAAAGCTTGCCTCAAGCGCTTAAGCCGGGTGGAGTTTTTCTGCTTGAGGCCTATACCCCGGATCAAATCGGGCGCGGAACCGGCGGCGGAAACTCGTCTGACGTGATGCAAACCGTCATCAGTTTGATTGCTGAATTACCGGGTTTGACATTCATCCATTTACAAGAGCTTGAACGTGAAGTGGTCGAGGGCATTTACCACACCGGTAATGGTTGTGTGGTGCAAGCCATAGCCCAGAAACTGTGAGTTTTTCAAACCCTTTTCGTTCCTCCTAAGCTTGGCCGGCCAGTGGACTCTGGCCTTTGGTGTGCAAGCTCTGTCTAGAATGACCAGATTGACATTCGGGGGCAGCACATGGCCAAAGGCTATTGGATAGGCAGGGTAGAGGTGTCAGACCTCGAGCAGTACAAGTTGTATGTGGCGGCCAACGCCTTACCTTTCCAAAAATATGGCGCCCGTTTTCTGGTGCGTGGCGGTCAATTTGAAAACCCCGAAGGCGAGAGCCGCTCACGCAACGTGGTGCTCGAATTTCCTTCCTACCAAGCGGCTTTGGATTGCTGGCACTCCCCTGAATACCAGGCCGCCATCAAACTGCGCGAGGCGGTGTCCACCATCGACTTGATCATCATCGAGGGCTATGACGGCCCGCAACCCTGAAAGTTCCCATGGTTCATTTTGAAGAACGCAGCGCCGTGACATCCCAGCGCGGCATGGTCACATCGCCACATCATCTCGCTTCAGAAGCTGGTGCTGAGGTGTTGCGTGCCGGTGGTTCAGCGGTAGATGCAGCCATCGCCACGGCGGCGGTGCTGGGTGTGATTTACCCGCACATGACGGGCATGGGCGGTGACGCGTTTTGGTTGATCCATGACCCGCTCACTGGCAAGGTGCGTCATTTGAACGGTGGCGGCCGCGCAGTGGCGAATGCCGATATCAATTACTTTGCTTCTCGTGGGATGTCGGAGGTACCTTTTCGGGGGATATTGCCTGCGACCTTGACTACGCCGGGTGCAGTTTCGAGTTGGTTCGCGGCCCATGATGTCTATGGAAAATTGCCGGTTCAACGCTGTTTGCAAGCCGCCATTGGGTTTGCCAAAGAGGGATACCCGGTAGGTGAACGATTAGCGGGTTGGCTGGCATTTGTTGAAAAAGATCTAGAAGCCTTGCCGGGCTGGCGAAGCTTGTTTATGCCAAGCGGTGAGTTGCCTAAGGCGGGCAGTACATTGTCAAACCCTGCGCTGGCGCGTACCTTGCAAGCTGTGGCTGATGGTGGTGCAGCGGCTTTTTATGCAGGGGAAGTGGGTCAATCGCTGGCGAAATTCGCGGCGCAGAACGGTGGTTTTTTTACCTTGGAAGATTTGGCCGCGCAGCATGCGCAATGGGGGGAACCGCTGTCCGGTACTTACCGAGACTTGACCTTGTACGAGACGCCTGCGCCCACCCAAGGTTTCACGGTGCTGCAAATGCTCAAGTTGGTTGAGCCCTTTGAATTTCACAAAATGGATTGGCTGGATCCACAACGCATTCACCTCATGGTGCAGGCCAAGCAGATCAGTTACCACGACCGCGACCGCTGGTTAGGCGACCCCGTGTTTGCGGATGTGCCCATGGACATGCTGTTGAGTGATGATTATTTGAATCACAGGCGTCAATTGGTGGATCCGGTGCGTGCTTTGCCTTGGGACAAAGTGCCTTCTTATGGCAGTTTGACTGGTGATACGGTTTACATGGCTGTAGTGGATGAGCAGGGGCAAGCCGTCTCTTTGATTCACAGTTTGTATGGTGCATTTGGCTCTGGCATGGTGGATGTCAACACGGGTGTATTGCTGCAAAACCGCAGTGCCTATTTCTCCTTGAACCCGGCGCATCCGAACGCTTTGGCTCCCGGCAAAATCCCTATGCACACCTTGATTGCATCTATGGGTTTCAAGAACCACAAGTTATGGAGTGTGATGGGTTGCATGGGCGCAGACGGTCAACCGCAAATTCAATTTCAAACCTACAGCGCCATGATGGACCACGGCTTAGATATTCAACAAGCCGTGCAATCTCCTCGCTGGTTGTCCGGGCGTTTTGCCTTGGGTGAAGCGCGCGACACTTTGCATGTGGAAAGCCGTTTGGGTGAAAGTACGCTGGCAGAGCTTTCAGCGCGCGGTCATGTCTTGAACCGCTGGGGTGCCTGGAATGAACTGGCAGGTCATGCGCACGGCATCACCGTGGACCCCCATACTGGAATGCGAACCGGTGGCGCCGACCCTCGTAGCGATGGCGCGGCATGCGGATATTGACCAAACAGTTAACTTCTACCGAATACTGTTGTTTGTCTTAAAACAACATATTTGAATCAGTTTAAATAAAAAAAATAGCTTTATCTAATTATAAATAGCTCAATTTTGACTTGGATCCCTGTTTAAATTTGCGAAATTTAACAGGCGGCAGGTAACTGCCGCGAATTAAATACATTTAAAGAATTAATTTATTTACTTATAAATAAATTTAAGTAAACTTTATAAGCATGGACTGGGTGTCTGTGAACCCAGTTTAGAAGGTCTTTTCAAAGTCAAGGATCGAAGTCTTGCTAGAGCACAGACGGGTTGATCCAAGTCATTTATTCATTGCCAGAGGATTTGTTATGTGGATGAAAAAACTATTTTTCAGTCTTGCACTTTTGTGTTCGGGATGGGTTCAGGCGCAAACGGCCTGGCCGTTGGTGCAAAGCACGATGTATCCCTACATAGATCAAATGAAATTGGTCAGGCATGAACAAACAGTGCTCCTTGGCGAAGGAAGCCAGCAAACCGGTATCTTTTATGCCACCTTGCCCAACACTTACAGCGAGCAAGTCAGTGGTGAACTTGTCAATGACGCTTTTTTAAAAAATTGGGCATTGCATTCCTTGGTGAGATTGGGTACCAGTTATGTACTGACTTTTGTCCATGACTCCCGCATTCTGGACGTCCGTTTGATCAATACACCACAAGGTGTAGATGCCATTTATTCGATTGTTCTGAATCAATCTAATCACAAGATCAAAGTGGCTGCTACTCAAGCAGAGGGAAACAAAGGCAAATAGTCCTTTTAAATTTTCCTTATGAATCGTTGAAATTGATAAACCAAAGTGGATTTTTTTATGCAATTGCTTAAACAAAACTTGAGTGGAATAAGTCTGATGATGGTCGCTGCGATGACCTCGGCCTGTTCATCATTTCTCAATATGGAAGACGATACGCCGCCGCCGCCGACACCTCGTGAGATTCGACAACTGAGCATTCCCAGAGATCTGGCTGGCAACCGGCCTGAGCGCAGTCCTTTGACCCCAGAAGTGTTGAATGCCCAAAGGCCGATTTCACCTGCGGTACCTGTGCCCAACATGGCACCCTCTGTGGCAGTTCCTGAAGCGCAAAAAGAAAGCGAACCCAAAATCAACAACATGTTGTTCGCACCCTATATCCCAAGTGTCAAAGAAGGCACTGTTCCCAATAAATGGCAAAAGCAACCGGTTTATGACTTTCCTTGGATAGCTGGTGCTGAACCTACCCGCGTCAATGAAGAGACCGTGGTGGGTGCAGGCGAAAAAATGCTGGGTCGGTTGTATGCCAAGGTGTCGTATGACCAGAAACCTGAAGCGGCCAAACCTGTAGTGGCAGAAGTTACCAAACCCATTGAGCCTACAACGTCTGCCAAGGACAACAAGAAAAACAAAAAAAGCAAAGTCAGCGATGCCGAGTTGAACGCTTATATACCGCTTGAAGTTAAAAAAGAAAAAAACACATTCCAAAAAGTCATTTGTGAAAGCGTCACCTGCTTGGATGCGGCAAGAGATGCACTGGTCGAAGATGCACAAGTCAAAGGTTGGGAAATGTTGCTCAACAGACGTGTCAGCATGCATCAATCCTTCCAATTTGCGCGCAACGGACGTGTGATTTGGATCGAAGTCAACCTCACTAATCCCAAAGAGTTGTATATCGAATATTCATTGATGCCAGAGCAAAACAGTCAAAGTAAAAATTGACCCCACACCAGAATGCATTTTCACAGGCCGTGAAATTCATGAGATCAAAAAAATATTTATCTGCGTTGGGAATCTGGATGTCATGTGTGGCTGTGAATTCAAACGCACAGACACCGGATGAACCAATCAATACTGCGCAAGTACCGGTTGTCAACGAAGTGCGCAAGTCAAACACCTACGGCATGCGTGAACTGGTTTTGTTGGTACTGCAAAACCATCCTGAATTGAGCCAGGCAGAAGCTGAGAGTCGCATGGCCGTATCGCGTGTGAAAGAGGCGAGTGCCGGCAAATACCCACAACTGAGTTTCAGCAGCAGTTATGGGCAAGAGCAACAAAAACTCTATCTCAGTAACAGAAGCAACACCTTCACAGATCAGGCGCAGGCTCAGCTGAAATTAACCCAGCCCCTGTATGACAACTCATTGGGCGCTAATGTCAAGCGATTGAAGGCGGGATCTTTAGGCTATGACTGGCAATTAGTGACAACCAGAGAACAGTTGATGCTGAGAACCGTTGAGTTGTACATCGAAGTCATTCGGCAACATCAACTCACCGAGTTAGCCCGACAAAACCTCAAACTGCATCGCAACTATGTTTCGCAGATGAAGGACATAGCCCGCACTGATATTGGGCGGGCATCGGATTTGTCCGTGGCACAAGCCAGGGTTGCGTTGGCAGAATCGACATTTACCAATCGCATGGTCAGGCTGGAGTCTGCGAGATTGCAGTGGAGAAATCACAGCGGTATGAATACGCCGGATTTAGCCGCCATGGTTAACCTGGATCTACTTGTTAAAGAACTCGGTAATGTGCCACTGCCAGAAACCCTAGACCAAGCTCTGGGTGAAGCTATCAATAACAGCCCGCAATTACAAAAATCACTTTCTGAGGTGAAGACCTCATGGCATAACTTAGAGATTAGTCGAAGCATTACCAAACCCAAAATCAACGCAGAAGCTGTCACACGAACCGGTCAAAACTACGGCTTTGTGCTGGGGCGCCAGGATGACATTTCTGTGGGTGTCAATTTGCAATGGGTGTTGCCGATCAACCCAGGCTATAGGCACAGTAACCGGGCAGCCAGAGAAGCAGTTCAGGCATCTGAGAGCGCTGTAGACAGCACAACTTACAAAGTCAGAGCGGCTGTTGAAACCCAGTGGTTTGAGTTGCTGGCGAATCAATCATCTCTAGAGACTTTTCAAGTCTACGTCCAAAGCTCTGAGCAGGTTGTCAATGCCTACAGTGAGCAATTCAAAATCGGACGCAGATCCTTGCTTGATGTATTGAATGCAGAGAATGAATTATTCACTGCAAGAACTAATGCGATGACTGCCATTTCAGATACCTCACTGTCTGCATGGCGTCTGTTGAGCTTGCGCGGTTACCTCGCAGATTTCCTGGAGCTTTGACGTGATCTGGCATGCGCTTTCAGCATTTGCTCTCGAATATGGGGTTCGTGTCTCGTGGCGCGATCTTGCTTCCCATACAGCGCAGATGCCGCAGGATCTGCAGCCAGAAGTAGCGGCCGTGAATTTGCAAAATTTCGGTCTGCGAGCAAATACCTACAACCTCAATGCATTGAAAGACATCAAATCTTTGCCTTGCCTGCTGCAATTGAAAGCAAACGGATGGGCTGTGGTGACGTCCATCAGTGCAGACAGGGTCAAGGCTCAGCTTTTTACAGAAGAGATTGACGATGTAGCGACACAGACACCCTTTTCGCAATGGTTTTCTTTTGAATCCATACAGTCACAGTTAACCGGTCTTGCGTTATCCGCTGTGTACACAGGGTCTAGCAACTCGAACAACATTGAAGCCACAAGTGACCGCAGTGATTGGTTTTGGGGAGTGTTCGGTCGTCTTCGTGCGCATTACGGCGACTGCGTCGTAGCAGCTGTGTTGATCAATCTGCTGGCGCTGGCTGGCTCCATGTTTTCAATGAATGTGTATGACAGGGTCGTGCCTAATGCCGCACTTAATTCATTGTGGGCCTTGGCCATTGGGGTTTCGTTGGCTGGCTTTCTGGAATTCGGATTGAGAAGTTTGCGTGCGCATGTTCTTGATGAAGCTGGTAAGCGTGCGGATTTGGTGTTGTCTGCGGCTATCTTCAAAAAAACCATGCAACTGCCTTCAGATCAACGTCCGCAATCCAGTGGGCAGTGGGCAGGACAAGTTAGGGAATTTGAATCCGTGCGGGATTTTGTCAGCTCCAGCACGCTTGTTGTTCTGACAGACTTGCCGTTTTGTGTTCTCTTTTTTGCAGTGATTGCTTGGATGGGCGGCCATTTGGTTTGGGTTCCGCTGGCTGCAGGTCTGTTGACTGTTATTTTCGGTGCTTTGACCCAATTTCCGATTCGTCGCTCGGTAGAACGGTATCAGTTTGAAAATACCCAAAAACACGCCATGCTGATTGAGTCAATCGAGCGACTGGAAACTATAGAGGCATTGGGCGCGCAATCGAGCTTGCAAAGCAAATGGGAAAGAGTGTGTGCCTCTACTGCCTCAAGTGCCATGGCGAGTCGGCTGGCTTCGTCGCTCACGGTCAACATGAGCCAGTGGTTGCAGCAACTCGCCAGCACCAGTTTGATTGTGCTTGGTGTGTATTTGATTTTGACGGGTCAACTGACTGTGGGTGCATTGATAGGTTGCAGCATTTTGGCGTCCCGTGCACTCGCCCCTCTGGGTCAAGTTGCGGGCTTGATGGCCAGATGGCACAACACCAAGATGTCATTCAGTGCCGTCGACAAAGTGATGAGTTTTCCAGTGCATGACATGCTTGGGAAAACATTTGTCAGTATGGACAAGTTCAAACATCATCTTGAACTCGACAATGTGGTGTTCAATTTCCCTCGCAACGAACGTTCAGTACTCAATATCCAGCGACTTCAATTTCAATCCAATGAAATCACAGCCGTCATGGGACCGGTCGGTTCTGGAAAATCCAGTTTGCTGCGTTTATTAGCTGGTTTGATTACACCATCACAAGGCAGGATGATGGTTGACGGGCTAGAACTCAAACAGTTATCCCCTGCCGATTGGCGGGCACAAGTTTCATGGGTTTCGCAGGATGCAGTGCTGTTCAGGGGCAGTTTGCGTGAAAACCTGTTGATAGCTTCTCCCAAAGTCCGGGATGAAAGGTTTTTACATGTCCTTCATTTGTGTGGACTAGATCAGCTGGTCAGAGAACATCCGCAGGGATTGGACATGCCGCTCGGTGAATCCGGTTCTGCTTTGTCAGGCGGTCAGCGTCAATTGGTTGCCTTGGCAAGAGCATTACTTTGTGATGCACCGATCATTTTGTTGGATGAACCCACGAGTGCCATGGATATGCATGGTGAGCAACAACTGTTGGCGCGTTTGCGCGGCGAGTTCCAAGGGAAACTGGTTGTGATTGCAACTCACCGACCCGGCCCACTCGAACTCGCCTCTAGGCTCATTATTTTGGATCAAGGTCGAATTGCGGCCGACGGCTTGCGTGATGAAGTGTTGCAAGCCGTCAAAGAAGGCCGGGTGCAGCGTCCCAGACCCTCACTCAAACCAGTTGGTGAGGCGGCTGCATGAACGCTTGGCTGAAATTTTTATTCAAATCTAAACCTCAAGCCGCGCCAATGTTGGGCGCGCCTGACCCTGCATTGATGGCACGGGTCATGGCTTTCAGACAAAGCAACGCCAAGCAAGCCATTTTTGATCAGTACAACGATATCTACCTTTTCAAATTACAACCGCCACCTGCTTGGGCCAGACACAGTTTATGGGCTACTGCTGTTGTCATGCTTGCATTTATCTCATGGGCAAGTTTTTTCAATTTGGATGAAGTGACATCAGGTGTTGGAAAAGTCATCACCACCAGCCGTGAACAAGTGGTGCAAAGCATGGAGGCAGGTATTGTTGCTGAGGTGATGGTGAAAGAAGGTCAGCATGTGGATGAAGGCCAGCCACTTTTGCGAATTGATGACGTCAAGATCGGCTCCAATATGCAAGAAACCAAGGCGCGAATCAATGCATTGCGCGCCACCACCGTTCGGCTGAGAGCGGAGTCGCAAGGAAAAACCAAACTCAGTCAATCAGACTTCAACGGTATCACGTCAGAATTGGTTCAAAACGAAATCGACACATTCCAAGCGCGCAGAAAAGCCTTGGAAGGCAACCTCTCCTCACAACTTCAAAACTTGAAGATCAGCCAAGAGGAGTTGCAACTGACGGAGCCTCTGGCTGCCAAAGGCTTGGTTTCTGACATTGATGTGCTGCGCATCAACCGTTCATTGGCAGAAACACGTGGCCGAATCAATGAAATGAACGATAAATTCAAAGCAGATGCCAGTTCAGAGCTTTCACGTATTGAAGGTGACCTGGGATCCTACAAAGCCACATTGGCTGGGCGTGCCGATGCTTTCAAGCGAACGGTTGTGTACTCACCGAAAAAAGGGATAGTGAAAAACATCCGAGTCAATACATTGGGTGCGGTGGTTCAGTCAGGACAAGACATTCTTGAAATAGTTCCGGTCGAAGAAACACTTTTGATTGAAACCCGCATACGTCCCACAGACATCGCATTTCTACACCCCGGATTGCCTGCCACGGTCAAGCTTTCAGCCTACGACTCGGGTATATATGGTTGGCTGGAAGCGGAAGTTTTGCAAATCAGTCCTGACACCTTGAGAGACGAAGTAAAGCGCGATGAAATGTATTACCGCGCCTTGGTTAAAACATCAACGACTGCATTGAAATCTCCCAAAGGAGAAATGCTGCCCATCATTCCGGGAATGCAAGCGCAGGTTGATATCAAAACGGGACAAAAGTCGGTGTTGTCGTATTTGTTTAAACCAGTGTTGCGTGTGCGTGAAGCATTCAGGGAGCGTTAATGTTGATCAGATATTCGTCTGCTCGAAAAACCATGCGGCTAGGTGTGTTGGCGGCTTGCCTATGGCAAGCTCAAATCATCCATGTATCAGCGCAGACAAAAAGCACAGCAACACCCGCGCCTAGCAAATCTGCCGCGCAAGTTGCCAAAGAAAGAGATGCAACCCGACAAATGATAGAAAGTGTGAATGCCGATAAAGATGGTGTTTTGGATAACGCCACAACGCTTGGAACCACATTAAAAAGCAATAGCCTGAAAAAAAATTCAACTGTTGTGACTGAAACCAAAGCCGCCCCGCAGCTTGAACAACAAAGCATGGAAGCCAAGCAGACAACCGGCGTTACCTCACCAATTGTTTTGAACCAATGGCCGCAATTGGTGAACCCAGACAATGCAGTAGGCAGAGTCTCTCGCAAGCGCAGAGGTCAGGTCAACCAAGACGATTCGCTCATCTACACGCCTGATTTTTCCAGACAAAGGTTGACATTTGGGGTCATGATCAATACCCCCTACATTGATTTGCCAGACCAACAAGTCAACGAATCAAACTCCACTCTGAATTTCGATAGAAATTCGGTTGACATAGTGGGTTCAAAAAATTTGGCTGAACTGATCAAAGTGGGTCTTGCCAACAGCCAAGTGATGGATCAGGCACAAGCTCAAATTGAAATTGCCGTATCCCGACGCAAACAAGCCAGAGCTGAATTGCTTCCCAAGGCAAGCGCACGCTATCAGCAGGGTCAAGAAAAATCTGAACCCCTCAATCAAAAAAGCAATACGCATACGACAAAATCATCTACATTGCGATTGAGTCAACCTGTGATCAATTTACCGGCCATACGCGATTGGATGGCTGAACTAAGCAATGAACAAGCTTCCATTTGGCGCTCTTATGTAGCCAGCGAATCAGTGGCCTTGTCAGTGACCAATGCGGTCATTAGCGTTGCCAATGCACGCATGGTCATGGAATTTACCGATGAGCAATTGGTTGAATTCAACAACTTGCTCACCTATGTTCAAAGCCGCAATCAGTCCGGAGCGGCCAGTGCAGCAGATCTTGAAAGAATTCGCACCCGGGTTCTTCAGGCAAGACAAACCCGCATCGAGCAACAGGCCAATTACAGAAGTGCTTTGCTTGAGTTAGAGCGACTGGTGGGCTACAAACCCACAACCATACAACTGCCTTATCTCAATCAATTGCCAGGGTTGCCAGCGACACAAACTCAGATAAGACAAATGGTGTGGGAAAACAGTCAGGACTTGCGTATTTTGCGAAAAGACATTCAAGTTCAAGAGCAAGTGATTGCTTCCATTTACAGCCGTCTGTATCCCAGCGTGTCGTTCAATCTGGAACGAGACGAGGCTCAAAACGTCCGTGGTGTGAATCCCAGTCAAACGGATACACGTGCCGTAGGCGTTTTGTCATGGGAATTTTCCTTGGGTGGAAAAGAGTTGTATGCAGCCAAATTGGCAGAAGCAGAATTGGCGAACAGAAAAAGCAAATTGGCTGAAGAAGAAGACCGCATCATGCAAGGCGTAGACGCGGATTTTGCCTTGCTGCAATCGGCAACCCTGCGCATTGCCACAGGTCAAGCTGAGCAAGATGCGGCGATGATTGTTTTGCAATCACTCAAGCAGCAAATGAAGACCGGGCGCGTGGGTTCAATGCTGGAGGCTATGGATGCGAACGAGCGGTATTTCAATGCTCGACAACGACTGGTGCAGACATTGGCGCAGCAAATGCAAGCGCAGACGCAATTGCTCAGGCGCTTAGGCATGCTGAGTCAAATGCAAAACATGGTGAATCAAGTTTCAGACATTAACTCCTCCATGGCAATTGTCAAAAGTCCTGCGTTGGATGACACATTGGATTTGAAAAAACCTGTCAAAGAAAATAAAAAATCCAGCGACATGCAAGAGCTTGTCTTACCTGTCAATAGCGCCCTCAACCCATCGCTGACAAAGACCATTCCCCAAGCGCAAATTGTGGATATACCGACTTCGCCCCTAGATGCCATCAAAGAATTTCCCATTGACCCTATGGAAAACAAAAATTGAAATCAACGTGACTGACGAATGAAAAGATTTTGAAAAGATCAAACCATGGCTGCTGCATCTGAATCAAATGACGCATCCGATATCTTCTGGCCGGGATATGTGGATGCTGTTACAAACCTTGCAATCAATTTGTTATTTGTGATTGCGGTGATGTCTATTGTTGTCATCAGCACCATCATGCAGATTTCAAAAATGCGGCCTGAACTTGTGAAGCCTGAAGACAATGCGGTCGTTAGTGCGCCGCGATCCACAACTGTAGATGACAAAAAAGGCAATCCGCAAACCCCTCCCGCTGAGAAGGTATCCAAGCCGGTATCTACCCAAAGTCAAGCCCAGAGTCAAAGTCAAGCTCAGAATCAGAATCAATCGATAGAGAAGATGGTTATTGAAAATACCATCGCCCAACAAAAAATAGTTGAGCAAAGCAAGCAACTCACCAAGCTACAAAAAGAAATAGAAGCTTTGAAGCAAGGGCAGGCTAAAGAAAAGAATCAACTTGGAAAAAATGAAGATATAGGCGGAACAGGTGAAATAAACAAGCCATCAGATGTGGTGAAAGCAACTGAAAACCGTCAAAAGTCCAAGACAGGACAAAACCAGTTCATGCAATTACCCTCTGGGGGTGTGATCGTTGTATTTGACAGCGATGTTCTGCGACTCAGTGATGCTGAGAGCGCTGAATTTGTCACCAAACTGTCTGCACAAGCAAACATCGCAACCAATGCTTTTGAAATCAAAGTCAATACACCCAAAGGTTTCTCAGAGTCAGCGCGGCTTGCCTATTACCGAGTCAATGAAATTCGCAATGTATTGATTAAGAATGGTGCTAAACCTGCAAGCATCACCATGCGTGTAGTTGAAAGTGAAAGTCAAGCTGCCAACAATGCACGCGTATTGGTCAAGGCAACTCAGCCATGAAACAGCACTTCATGTCTTGGTTCCACAAAATCACCACCGGTCATACCGGCGCGGGAGCATCATCGCCGCCCGATCCTTTGTCTTTAGCACATGATGGCTTGTCAAAGCGTCAAGACAAGTATTTGCTGCTGAGTCTTGTTCTCATCTTGTTGTCATTTTTAATATGGGCTGCATGGGCACCCATAGACAAAATAGTCAGAGCCCAAGGACGAATCATCACAGCCAGTAAAGCCCAAGTGGTTCAGCACTTAGAGGGCGGCATCGTTTCGGAGATATTGGTACACGAGGGTCAAAAAGTCGATAGCGGACAAACTTTGATGCGTTTGTCCGATGTGAACGCCAGCAGCAATTTATTGCAGGGTAAGACAAGGCTGCAGTCCTTGAAAGCGATTCAATCACGCTTAAGAGCGGAAGCACAAGGCAATTCCTATTTGCAGTTTGACAATGACATCAGTATGAGTTTGCAGTTGCTTGAAAAAAACGCATTTGACGAACGCCAGTCACGTCTGCGCTCGGAACAAGCCGCTATTCAGCAGCAGATCAATCAGCGTCAAGCTGAACTGAAGGAAGCCCAGGCCAGATCGCAAAGTCTGAGCACGGAACTCAATCTCGCCAAACAACAAACAGCCATGATTGATGGATTGGTGAAAAAGGGCGCAGCCTCACAAATGGAATTATTGGATGCGCAAAGCCGATCAGAGCGACTCAACACCCAATTTCGTGATGTCGTCAACACCATCCCTCGGCTGATCTCTGCACAAGCAGAACAAACCGCACGCATCAACGAATCGCAATCCAGATTCAAAGCGGAGGCTCGTACAGAACTCAATCAAGTCAGCGCGGAAATAAGCCGTATTTCTGCGGGTATGGGCGCAGACAATGACCGAGTTTCTCGAACAGAAGTGAAAGCGCCCAGTACGGGCTTTGTCAACCGGTTGATGTTCAACACCATTGGCGGTGTAGTCAAACCTGGTGAGGCCGTATTAGAAATCACACCCAGTGAGGGGCCACTGGCGGTGGAAGCCAGGGTCAGACCAGATGACAGAGCCAGTTTACGTACCGGTTTAGCTACGCGTGTCATGCTCGGTGCGTATGACTACACGGTTTATGGTGCTCTGCAGGGCGAAGTCATAGAGGTCAGTTCGGACACATTACCCGATGAAAACGGACAACGGTATTACCGTGTCGTGGTTGAAACCAAACCAGCTAAAGGGCCGCTGTCCCAAGAAGTCATTTTGCCTGGCATGACCGCCAGCGCTGATGTGGTGGTTGGTCAACGCAGTGTGCTCAGTTATCTGCTTTCTCCCTTGCTTCGTTTCAGTACTCGCGCCATGCGCGAGCCTCATTGATTCTTTCAAATGAAAAAAATATGAAAAGACTTCAACGCTATTACTTGTATGTCGGCATCCCCATTGCATTGATTGCCTTGGGGTCTGTTTATTTCAACCGTGAAATCATGGGCACCATTGAGGGAAATCCTCACCCGCAAATCAACTATTTGATATTGATTTTGATTGTGGGTGGATGTTTTCAAATGATGAATCACGTCAAGCGAATCAACCGCGAAGGTCAGTTGATTGAAGACTTCACGGATTTATTGACTGTCAAGAAAGACGCCAAAGCCGCGCGGCGATTATTGGAAGAAGACAAACAAAACGCCAATAATGATGTCAGTGAAGTTTTAGAACTTTTGCTGCAAACCTACTCGTCAGAAATCACCAGTATTCAGCAAACCGCTGTTGAGTCTGAGATTGAGCGTTTCCACGCCAGACAAAACAGGCAATTGCTGCTTGCGCAATTCATGTCCGGCATGATGGTGGGACTGGGCTTGCTGGGAACTTTCATTGGTTTGTTAGGTGCTTTGCAAGAGATCGGTAAATTGATCGGTTCCTTTTCTGCCGGTTCTGGCATGACTGATCCGGTTGCGGCAGTCAATGAATTGGTGGCGCGACTGACCGAACCCATGCGTGCCATGGGCGTGGCTTTCAGTGCGTCATTGTTTGGCGTGTTGGGCTCATTGATCGTGGGTATGTTGATGGTGTTCGTCAAGAGCGCCACGGTTGAGCTGGTGTCCATGTTGCAGACGCGCAGTTCCATTTTGACAAAGCTTGGAAGCGGTAATTCAGACAGCGCGCAATCTGACGCAAATCAGTTGTCCGCTGCGTTAAGCAAATTGGCTGAACACTCCCCGGTGTTGCAGGGTTTGATTGTCGCCATGGAGCAATCCGAGCGCAGGGTAAGGCAAATGCTTACCTCTATGCAGGAATTGGTGGTTCAAGTCAAAGACAACTCCCTCAAGCAAAGCGAGGTACAAAATCAAATCAGTTCCTTGTCTGCACAGCAGGAAAATAATTTGAAAGTGATTGAGAACATCAGACAGGATGCACTAGAGTCTTTAAAGGCCGCCGTCAATTCTGTGGATATACAAAGGCAATCTTTGCAATTGCTGGAGTCCGAACAGGAACTGATCAAAATAAGCATTGATAAAAATACAGAGTTGGTTTCCTTGACCATGGACATGCAGTCACGTTGGTTGGATCAACAGCATGAACAGCAGGTTGCGTTGAACAATGCCACTGTAAGCAATGCAGAACAAGTGCAACTTGAGCGAGCCGGTTGGTTGGATCAATTACGCACCTGGTTCCAGTCCACTCAATCACAGCAAAATCAACTGCAGGACTTGAACGACAGAATTGAAAAAATCATTGCCATCATGTTCGAGCAAACCCGAACGTCCTCAGACTACCGGGAGCAAATTCGCACGGATCAAGTCAAACTGGTTGAGCTGACACAAAACGTTAATCAAATGATGATTTTGATGGGTCAACGCGCCAAGGATGAAATGTCTTCTCGAACCGAGCTGATACACGAAATGCGCATGACACAAAGCGATCAACAAGAGCGCCATGAGCAGCTTTTGACCACGCTGATTAGAAGATTAAGTGCCGATAGTTCGGTAGAGAAACCGCCTGAAATCCAACAACAAAGAGATGAAGTTCCTGAGTCATGAAAATTCAGTTGCTTCTCTGTTTTTAAATATCCAAAATAATTCAAACACAAAAAAATAATTCCAGTTGTAGCTCGGTATTACAAAAAAAGTAGTTCGCGATTTTAAAAGCAGTAAATACATAAAAGCATTAAATCTCATCAATTGCTCACTGGAGAATTCGCATGGCTGATACTGAAAACCGCAACAGTGGTTCTGCTGAACCGTCTCAATCTGAGACGGCACAAACAAACTTAGCTGCCACATTGCTGCAAGCTGAGGCTGTTGCTTCTGGCGATGTTCAATTCAATATTCCCATCGATAGCAATGACATAGCCAAAGTTGAAATCGTCGATCTTGACTTGGTGATTGTGGGCAAAAATGGTGAACGCTTTGTATTGCCCCAGGCTGCGTTGCAAGCAACCATTTCACCCGAAAAATCCATAGCCAAGTTCAAAGGTGGCATCAGCATTCCCCTTGCAGACCAAGTCAAGAAAGCGGGTTTGGTCAAACCCGTGGAGGGCGGCAGTTACCGCATAGAGGCTACATCTATCAAGCCCGTGCCGGGCGTCAGCGATAAATTGGGTTTTGAGTTCAATGCAGGTAAAGAAGGCGATGAAATCAAGGCGCAAGAAAAGGTGGAGCAACTGGCCGCCAAAGTTGAGCAAATTTCAAAATCATTGCAAACAGCCTCATTGTCCAAAAGCGAATCTGCGGATGGAAAAGGACCCGGTGAGGGGCCGGGACAAGGGCCGGGCACTGGCAAAACCACGGCTTCAAACGCGACTGCCACCTCAACCCCCGGCGCACCACCCAACGAAAACACAACGAAAAAAATACTGGACTACGCTTACAAGGTTCCTGAGCAACCAGTGCAAAGTAAACCCATGTTGGTGAGTACCAATGAGGGTAAGTTATCAAACCTGACTTTTGACAGTGACAAAACTGATTTTGGTGAGATCGAAGTTAGGCGCATGCTGGCTGAAAAACCGTTCCAAGTGAACGTAGTGGCCAACGCAAAAGTACAGCCGGCAGACCCTAATTCACCTGTACCTAAAGTCGCAGCTGATTTAAAAATCCAATGGCAACCCAATGCCACCAAATTGCTTATGTCGTGGCAAGACACAGATGGCGGTTTGCCACCCGGGTTCAAAGTCAATGGCCAAGATATCAAAGATGACCCAATAGAAATACTGCCTGCCGACACAGCCATACTGCGAGTCAATCTGAAATGGAATGCAGTCGGTGACAGTCAGACAGATATACCGACGCAAAAATTCAAACTCATCGCAAAATTTGTGGACACCAATGGGGTGACTGTTTCCACCACAGAAATGAATTTCAGTTACGGGGATTTCAAAACCCTTTCTGAAACTTCAGATGTTGACACCATGTACCTGTTTGCTCGCGGTATGAGTTATGCCATCAATGGCACAGAGGGATTTGACAACGTCAATGCCGGCAGTGGCCATGATTTGATTTATGGTTACGCAGGAGACGATTCATTGGCTGGTGGGCAAGGGGATGACACCTTTTACGGTGGAGAAGGTGCGGACACTCTGGATGGAGGCTCAGGCAACGACACGGCAAGTTACGCAGATTTCAAAAATATCAACGGAGTCAAAGTTCAATTAGATGCTGAAGGCGATAGCAATTCAGAAGGAGATGCCCCAGGCGACACGCTGATCAATATTGAAAATCTGATTGGCTCAGATTTCAATGATGTACTTAAAGGAAATACGCAGTCCAACAGCATCAAAGCAGGCAATGGCAATGACACGGTTTATGGTGGAGGAGGTGGTGCAGACACATTAGATGGCGGTCAAGGCGTCAATACCATCAGCTATGCAGACAGTACAAATGTAGAAGGTGTCAAGATCAATTTGGCATTACACACCAATTCGGGTGGCGACGCCAATGACGATGTGCTCAGCAACTTCACCAATGTGGAAGGAACTAAAAAAGCCGATTTACTTATTGGCGACAACCAAAATAATATTCTTTATGGCTTAGATGGCAATGACACCCTCTATGGTGGCGACGGGGACGATTCGCTTTATGGCGGTAAAGGCAATGACACGCTGTCAGGCGGTGCCGGACGCGACTTGATAGATGGCGGTGGAGACTCTGTCAACAACGGCGAGCGCAATCTGGTTACCTACAAAGATTCAACTGCTGCGGTCAAAATTGATTTGTACAGTACTGCTCTTCAACAAGGCGGTGATGCTGAAGGTGACCGCTTGATACATATCCAAGATGTCATTGGATCCGCATTTAACGACTCCATCATTGGTAATGACGAGGCCAACAGTTTGGCAGGAGGTTCAGGTAACGACACATTGGCTGGAGGCATTGGGCAAGACACTTTAGATGGTGGAGATGGTATTGATACCGCAGATTTCAGTGGAAGCACTGGAAGTGTCAGTGCTTCGTTAGGGAACTCTGGCGCAAACGGTATCACCACAGATAACGTGAAATTGATCAGTATTGAAAATATTTCAGGGTCAAGCTATTCAGACGTCATCACGGGTAACGCTGAGAATAATTTAATAGAAGGAAAAACGGGTAACGACTCGCTCACAGGTCAAGCTGGCAATGACAATTTGGTAGGTGGAGCTGGTAACGATACCTTAGATGGAGGGGTTGGGGCCGATTGGCTATACGGCGATGAAGTCAACGCGCCAAACAATGCAGGGCAAAAAAATACGGTTTCATATGCCAATTCGAGTCTTGGCGTCAGTGTCTATCTAGATACTTCACTTGGTAATACCAATGGTGGAGATGCCGACGGTGACCGCTTATTCAATATTCAAAATTTGATTGGTTCGGCGAAAGCAGACACCTTGGCAGGTGATGCAGGCAACAACAGCTTATCCGGTGGATATGGTGACGATACCTTCATAGCTGGCACTGGCAGCGCTTTTGGGGATGACAGTTTCAATGGAGAGTCTGGCGATGACACTGTCATTTGGTATGACATTGCCAACAACAGCCCTAGCCTTAACGACATTCACATACTGGACAGCGTGAACAGTGACACCCGCTATGGCAGTATCAAAACACTGGATTTCAGCAAAGACAACGTCAACAGCAATGTATGGCTTTCAGCCCAAGGAGTTCAAGCCATAGCAGACGAAGGCGTCAACTCAGTCATCACACTGAAGTTAGGTATCAAAGACAAATATTCATTTGCTGATGGTTCTAAATACAGTATTACCGATAACCAAATTATTTTTTACGATGACAGCAACAACACGATTGCTACAGTTAATGTGGAGCAAACAAACCCGCCCAACAATGTCGATCCCACGCTGCAAGAGCAGGCAAGTCGCCACGTCTACCATTCATCAGATTTCAAAATTTCAAATGTCAGTTTGGCAGACCCGGCTTTGAAATTGACAGAAGTTAAACCGAATCAGTTATTGCAGGAAAACCCATTGGCTGTCACAGCCACAGGCAACAACGTCAATCTGAATACAGCGGAAGACTTGGTGATCATGGATCTTGCACTGCCGGGACTGGCCACATCAGACAAAGTGGCCTTGAGTCTGTTGGCCGGATCGCATGCATTTCCGGAAGGATTTGGTTTTTATGACGGAACTCGATTCGTCACATTTGGCCCATCCA
>CANHLD010000006.1 GCA_947461325.1 Comamonadaceae bacterium | reverse complement strand
TCTGGTCAAGCTCAGGCCTCGCCGTGGGATGAACTGACCTCGTTTGAGGTGACCGCATCCACGCCCATCATTGCAGCGCCGCAAAACAACTTGTTGGTGTTGGTCGACCCCGATGGAGACATAAGTTTTGAAGAAGCACTGCAGCGCAAGGACGAATTCAAACCTGCTGCGCAAGTAGGTCCTTTTGATACCCGCCAACATTACTGGATAGTGCAAAAAATTACCAGTCGTTTGGGCATTGATAAAAACTATAGACTGGAAGGAAACTGGTTAAGTATCCGCACACACGTCATTCGTGCAGATGGCTCTGTGTCCAGTTTGAAAACGTCAGGTTTTTTCACAGGCAAATATACATTTTTAAGTGATATTGACCCATATCGGCCGTCCTCTTCCAATACTCCCAGCCGGGAAGCATTGTTTTCGCTACCCAAAGGCGAGCAACTGACTCTGCTGTCACACACCAAAGCATTTCCCAGTTTCCCACCCAGATCTTTTGTGTTGCAACTCGTTGATCACGAAAGGTTTTTAGAGGTAAGGCGGTTTGGTCTTTATTTAGAGGGGGGGTTGCTGGGCGTTCTCTTTTCTCTTGCCATATTTGGCTGGTATTCATTTTGGGCAAACAAAGACCGGGCTGGACTTTTCTATGGCATTTGGATTTCATTTGCACTTTTGCAAATCTTTTCTCTGCCATCGCAGGACGGATCGCATTTTGCAGAGTTTGTCGTCAATATGAACGATAAATACTTTGGGGCTATTTCGCTTTCAGGTCTGTATTCATACATTGGCTCTTATGGGCAAATTATTTTTTACTTTATGTTTGCAAGTTCTTATTTGCAAATTGCCAAATACCATCCGAAAACACAGAATTTAATTTATCTTTTGATTTTGTATTTCATGTTGCACATGGTGGTCAATATTGGTTATGAACACAATATCAATCCACAACTGTTTTTTGCTGGTAATGCTTATTTGCCCATCGTTGTTTTCGTTTTCCTCTACAAGGCTGCCATTGAGCGATATCGCCAAGGTATGAGCGTGGCCATATTCTGGTTGGTGGCGTCAATCCCGTATTTCATATTCCGGCTTATTTGGGTGTCTGGCCTCATGGGTTATCCATCCTTATTTAGTTATCTGCCTGAGTCAGGTATCAGCTATGTCTTACAAAACACCAATATGTCTCAATCCATCGCGCTATGTGCCGAAGCCATGATCATGGCGTTGGCGGTGATCAGCAGAAACGTGTGGATCCAAAAAGAACTGGCTAAGTCGATGGATTTGCAAAAGACCTTGGTTGAACAACAAAACAAAGTGCTTGAAGAGACCGTGAAAGAACGCACCAAAGAATTGGCTGAACAACACCAAGCTTTGGATGAGGCGCATCAATTGGTGGTTGGATCCGTCAACTATGCCAGCCGCTTACAAAGAGGTCAGTTACCCAGACAGCAACGCATCGAGGGGCGATTTGCATCATTCGCCACCATCTGGGAGCCGCGCGACACCATTGGCGGCGACTTGTATTGGTTGTCAAGTTCGCAGCACCCTGGGCCATTTGTTTTGGCCGTAGCCGATTGCACCGGACATGGTGTGCCGGGTGCCATGCTAAGTTTGCTGGTCAGCAATTCGCTAGAGCGCATTTATACCAACGACACCACGGAAGATCCCGCAAAGGCATTGATGTCCTTGGATCACTATGTGCGAACCGGTTTAAACCAAGACCGCGCCGACAGCGAAAGCGATGACGGTTGTGACGCGGCTGTGCTGCTCATCAACCCCCAACAGCACACCATTGCGTTTGCAGGCGCCAAATTGGGTCTGTTCCATGTCAATGCACAAGGTGAGGTCACCCGCTATCAGGCGGCCAGATGCAGCTTAGGCTATCAAAGCCAAATTGAAGACAAAGACAAGCCCGTGGTGCAGACCATTGACTACCATCAAGGCGACACATTTGCGATCGTCACTGACGGTTTGACCGATCAAATCGGCGGCACAGGCGTCATGAAAAAATCGTATGGTTACAAGAGAATCGAAACGATTCTTAAAACCAATTGCCTGAATTCAGCCCAAGACATTGCCAATGCCATACACGCAGACTATGCTTTATGGCAGGCAGCACAGAGTCGCAGGGATGATGTGACAGCAGTTTTCTTCAAACTATAGAAAGATGACTTATGGATTTATCACAAGCTATTTTGTTGCGCAACAGTTTGCGAAACAACCATGTGATCATGGCCTACAACGGCACAGTCTCTGACGACCTGATGGTCACGCTCGCAGACTTGCTCAAAGAACGCTTGGTCGCCAATGACGATGTCAAACGCTCGAAATTGATTTTTGCTGTTTTCATGGAAGGCGTACAAAACCTGATTTGGCACGGCAAGGAACATGAAGAAAATATGGGAATGATTTTGATCACTGAGCACAACAAAGAAATCACCATCATGTGCGGCAATCGTATCGAGAAAGACAAAACACAAGGCCTGAAAGACAGACTCGCGCAAATTGAGGGGGCTGACAAAGACACCATTCGCCAGATGTACCGCGACGGTATGTCGCATGCCAGCGAGCATGAAGGACCGGGCTCTGGTTTGGGGTTGCTAGAGATTGCTCGCAGAGCCACTCAGCCGATCAGCTACACCTTTGTCGATGTTGACGACCACAGTGTCGACTTCATCATGGCAGCAACTATTTAAAAAAGACAGTAAAGGAACGAATATGCACATAGCAGCTACAGACAGAACGCCAGCCATAGATCTGACTCTCAGCCCTTTGAAATTGGTCATGGCGGGCGAATCCTTCCCAGAAGATGTGTCAGCTTTTTACGGCGAAGTGATCACTTCCATCAACCAACTCGCCACCAACGTCCAAGGAAAGTTGGAAGTTGAAATGGCTTTCGTATATATCAACAGTTCAAGCATCAAAGCCATGTACCGCATTTTTGAAGGTATTGATGCCTATCGACAAGCTGGCAATGAAGTGCAGGTGGTGTGGAAGGCAGAAGAAGATGACGACATCATGCAAGAACTCGGTGAAGATTTCAAAGACAGATTTCAATCTTTGAATTTCACAGTTGAGCAACATGGCTGAAGACGTCTTTGATCTTTACGACAGAGAAAAGTTATTGCTGGCTGAAGGCCAAGCAATTCTTGAGAAGGGAAACCAAGAGGAGCTCCAAGCTTTTGCAGAGCGCCTGTTTGATCGGTTTTCCAAACTGGTTCGCGAAAACGAGGACCTGACTCGGCACTCGGATCGTCAAGAACAAAGACTGGTCAAACTCAACCGCAATTTGAAAAACCAAACGCTGGAACTTGAACAGCAACGCAGTCGCTTGGAAGGACTGTCTCAGCAACTCGCCAAATACCTGCCACCCCAAATCCATGAAGCCTTGTTTGCGGGAAAGTACGACACCCAAATCACCACACAGCGAAAAAAGCTCACCGTTTTTTTCAGCGACATCAAAGACTTCACCAGAACAGCCGAGTCATTGCAACCAGAATCTTTGACCGAATATTTGAACGATTATTTTTCTGAAATGACCGCAATTGCGCTGTCGCATGGCGCGACCATTGACAAATACATTGGCGACGCGGTGATGCTGTTCTTTGGTGACCCTGAGTCCAAAGGAGTCCAAGAAGATGCGCGTGCCTGCGTTGAAATGGCGCTGGAAATGCAAGAACGCATGCTGGTGTTGCAACGCCGTTGGAGAGAGCAAGGTTTTGACAACCCGTTTGTGATTCGTATTGGCATCAACACCGGTTATTGCAATGTGGGCAATTTCGGCTCCGACCAACGCTTGAGCTACACCATCATTGGCGGCGAGGTGAATGTAGCCCAAAGGCTGGAGGCCAACTGCGATCCGGGCGGCATTTTAATCAGCCATGAAACTTTTTCTCAGGTCGATGATTTGGTGGAGGTGGAAGAACGTTCATCGGTGAGCCTCAAAGGCATTGACCGCAACATCAAAACCTATGCCGTCAAAGGACGCAAAACCGAATCTGAAAAACCCCTGCGCCTGAGTCACCCGCAAGGTGTGCATATCGATTTGTCGCCATTGAGTTTGCGTCCTGATGACAGGCAACTCATCGCCAGCCAACTCAAAGCGCTGGCGCAACGTCTTGAAGATCAATGAAATGACTACTTTATCTGCCAGCTTCGAAGTTGATATTCAACACTTACATGACTTGGGTGTGATTGATCCGTCCTCGTCCCGAAGTCTGGAAATATTTACCTCTGGCCAACTCAACAGCAACGAGCGTTTGTATTTCAGTCTGTGGAGTTCGAAATTATTGAGCTCTGTCAGCTTGGATGCCAAAAAGAAATTGTTTACCCAAGGCGAGGAAGTTTCTGTTGCCTATTTCATTGTCTCCGGTCATTTGCTGGCTATCCAAGGCGACCGCATTGAGCGACTCGGCCCGGGTAGCGTGATTTGTCTGGCCGAGGGACTTGCAGGTTTGCCCAGCAGTAAAACCGTGATCACGGTCAACACGGTGCAAGCACGCATCATTCCTTTGTCCAAAATAGATAGCTTGGTACCCCACTTACCGCAAGCATTGCGCGACACCATCCGAACCAATGTGATGAGAACGCTGGGTCTTAAACAATTACATAAGAGTGTTTTATGAGCGACTTTCCCACAATTACTTACCCGTCAGGTGAGCGAATCTTCAACGCAGGCGACTTGGCTGATCAACTTTTTTTCATACAACAAGGTCAGGTTGAACTCATCAATGCAGAGGGACAGGTATTTACGACGCTCAATGCAGGCGAATCGTTTGGCGAACAGGCCTTTTTAAGCGGAGGAATTCGCGGCGCATCGGCGCAGGCGCTGGGCGAAGTAGTTTGCCTCAAGATTTCCAGTGAACAAGCGAACAAAATGATGGCCGGTGCCTCACCTTTGCTGGTTCCCGTTTTCGAGGCGTTGTTGTTACAACTCAACATGAATAACGTGTTGCGTGCAGGCTCCATTTGAGAATTGGCACAGCACTGCTCTATGTCTGATTCCACCTCCCATTCAGTGAATTGGCATGACATGCTGATTCATACCTTGTCTAACTTGCGCAATGCCTGGCCGAAAGATTGGCCTGGCCTGCCCGTGGTGCTCACGTCTTGCATGACACAACTCTGGCCGTCGTCACTGCCAAGGGAGCACGACACTGCAGCTTTATTGAATGCAGCCTTGGACATGGCAAAACGCATAGAGTCGATAGCAGGCACTGCGGCTTACGAGCCCCAATACCACAACCGGTTGCACACTGCTGATGCGCTGGTGTCAGTGTGTTGCATGCTTCAAGCCTTGCGACATACTGGTCACCATGTACCGAACGAATGGGCTGCCTGCCTGTTGCTTGCGGTCACATCGCATGACGTACTGCACCCGGGTGGCGCCAATTCTTATTTGCAAGAATTTGAACAACAGTCTGTGCAATTACTCACACAGATGACCCAAGACAGTGGTGTGTCTGCGCGTTGGGTGAACATAGCTGCACATTTGATATTGCACACCGACCCCACCTTGGTAGTCGCCAACCATGACAAAGTCAGCCAAAAACCATTTGTCATGGACTTGGATTGGGCAGTGGTCTTGATGAACGAAGCAGATATTTTGGCCAGCGCCACAGAAGAATTCGGAACCCTACTAGGAAAAGCTCTGGCAAACGAATGGCAAGCACGTGAACATCCCCTACACCATGTCGTGGGATCGGATGCAGGACGTTTGCATTTTTTATCTTCACTGAGATTTTCAACACCTGTCAGTGAAACGTTTCGCCTGCCGCAATCTGTGTCTGAACAAATCAATCGATTACGTTTTCGACTGGGTCAGTGACAACAGGCTTAACAAAGCGTGTCCCCCATGGCGCATGAGCAAACAGTTCTTTTGTCAGCGTCGCCTAGGCATTCGCCAAGGCAACATGGCTTGCACCACGGGCGACACCAAGCGCGGCACATACAAAGTTTCGTGAAAGCTTTGTACTTCTTCACCTAGCAAGCTGCTTTTGAGTAAAGCACGTTGGTAAAAAGGCGTGTCTTCCAATTGCTCTTTGACTTGCACCGCTGAGTCACTGCGCATGCGTCTTTGAATGCGCCACAGCGTGGGCGATAGGGTCTGTCTGGGTGGCGCTTGAAAATTTTCTACATTGCCATCCGCTTTAAATCGCAAGGCAAGTAACTTGTCATCTTGCATACCGGGTTTGCCTTGTATGTCGTAAATGACAGCAGTGCTGCCGTCTTTCATGGGACTGCGCGACCAATCCCATTCATGGCATGAACGGTCTATGGGTTCATCGCCTTCGTTCGAATCCAAATACGCATTGCCCGACCATTGTTGCGAAGGATGCTGTAAGTTCACTTCCACTCTCGCAGACGGCGCCAGCGGTCCCCAGCGGTGCTTACCAAGTGCATCAATGGACGTACTGAAGTTAAACCAAGTGTCTGCATGTACACGCACCTGCCCTCGAACTCGGTGCGGTATGGGCACGCCGATTTCATTGATGTCAAACACCAAAGCGTTGCCATCCCAACGCAATTGACTGGGGCCGATGGTGAATTGTCTGTCGTCCCGGTGGCAATGCGTTGCGCCGCGCTCGGTCATGGTCCAACGCCGCGCATTTCGACTGTAAAGTGCCACATTCAACGCGCAGTAATTGTCAGGCTGTGTCAGTTGGCGTGACCTGTCCCAAGCGTAATAAGGCGAAAACACACTGCCGACAAATGCAATAAAGGTCAGGCCGTGCTGACCATCGTCACTCAGTGCGTCAAGGTACCACCAGAGGTAACCGTCTTGCGGGACAAGTTGGTCAAACCGAGGTCTGCCATCAGCGCTGCGCCCGCCAATCGCCCGGACATCGCTGCCATCGGCACGCCCGGCCCCGGATGCACGCTGCCCCCCGCCAGGTACAAGCCCGGTAGCAGCGAGCGGGCGTTGGAGCGGGCGAATGCCGCCATCCATCCATGCGTGGCTTGACCATACAGTGCGCCCCCGGTTGCCGGGAACAACTGGTGAAAATCCTGGGGCGTGGTGCGTATACATGATGCAGTTGATTCCAAATTTAAATGCAAACCAGATGCAGCCATCAATGCTTGGCTGCTGTTGGCACAAGCCAGTAATTCGTCTTCAGATTGCGCTTTATCGCCACGGGCAGGCGCATTGACCAGACACAACAAACGCTCAGCCCCCTCGGGTGTTGTACCTGTTCCTCTGTCTTGCGCACACACATACACGGTGGGTTGCCGAGGCAGTTTGCCATGCGTGAAGATATCTTCAAATTCACTGGCATAAGTATTTCTGAAAAACACATTGTGTCTGTCTAGGCCCATGCCGCCCGTGTCGGCATGCATAGACCAAGTCACCGCTGACAAGGAACGCGGGGGCAGTTTTTCACTCACCGATTTTTGCAAGCTCGGGCCCAACAAGCCTTTGCGCAATGCCGCAATGTCTCCATTGAACACCACACTGTTGGCGCGCAAGCTGTCACCTTTGACCAGTCGAACGCCAGAGACTTTGCCTTGATGTAACTCGATACGTTCACATTCATTGTGGAAAAGGTAGTTCACGCCGCGCGCTTGGCCTAAACGCATCAAGCAATCGGCCAATGCATGCATGCCGCCCTCAACCGCCCACACGCCATCCATTTCAACCTGTGCAATCAACATCAATGTGGCCGGTGCCTCCCATGGTGACGAACCGCAATAGGTGGCATAGCGTGCAAACAACTGACGCAAACGCTGATCCGTGAAATGACGCCCCAAGCTGTTCCACAAACTCCGCATCGGCCCCACCGAGGCTAAGGTAGCCAGCCCACGCGGCCCCAAACTGCTCATCATCTGACCCATGGTCGGTGAAGGCGATTTGATGAAAGGACCTTCCAGCGTGTCATACACCTGCCGAGCAGTTTGACAAAAATGTTTGAATCTGTCGGCTTCTGCGCGACCTGCAAACCGGGCCACAGCGTCCAGGGACTGCGCTGGGTCAGCAAACAAATCCAATTGGGAGCCGTCTTCCCAAAAGTGTCGAGCCAACACGTTCAACGGGTGGATCGTCAATTCGTTTTCCAGTCTGGTGCCCAGGTCGGCCAATATCTGATCGAACACCCATCGCATGGTGAACACTGTCGGTCCGCTGTCAACCGCCACACCATTGGGCATCAACTGTCTGATCTTGCCGCCGGGCCCGGCGGCCTTGTCCACCACCGTTACTTGTAGACCTGCATTGGCCAATTGCAAGGCAGATACCAATCCCGCGATGCCAGCGCCGATGACAACGACTTTGTGTTCAGCCATGCGCAACTCCTTGCGGCTCATCGACAGACATCACCCCCGCCCAATCCCCCCTGCGGCGCAACACACGCATGCGCACAAACATGGACTCGGAGAAAAAATCACTTTTATGCGCAGCTTGTATGGCTTCTTGGTGTGCACCTGAATGCGCGTACGAAATCATGGAAGGCGTGTCCTTCCACAAACTGAATGTGCATTGCCGCACCAACGGGGCTTCGCCTAAGCCCATGGCCATGAGACACCCCGGTGCCTTTTTCAAATCATCTTGTGCAGCAGGTGCATAGCGCCAAAACGCCACCGCTTTGGCTGGTCTGATGCTTGCGCGCGTGAGTGCAACCATGCCTGCTGAACTGGTGTCCATTTGCTTGTATTTACCCAGACATTCTTCGTTGGTGCTTTGCCAACTTCGTCCGTCCCAGCTGCCTCGCGCTGAAGTGACGGCTAACGAACTGACGAACAAGGATTTGGCGCGGTCTGCATAAGCCTGCACCACCGGTCCGTCTATGAATTGATCGGCTTGCTCTGCCGTTTCAAACATGCAAATCAACCCTTGGTGAGTGGCACTGGGGCGCAGAACAAACCCGCCTTCATGGCCGCTGCCCATGACTTTGGTAAACACCAAACCCGGCGTGTCTTTCAATGCTGCTGCGCCTTGCACCAGACGCATCCAGCCCCATCCTTGGTGTGCTCTCAGGTAATCCACCAGCAGCACCACCACCACACCTGAAACTGCCATGGACACGGGATCTTGGTTGACCATGGAAATCTCATGCTAGGTGGTTAGGTACTACAGTTTTCAATCACTTGCTGGCAACTTGCGGTGGTTTGCCAGACGAAGGTGGCGACAACTCGGGGAAGTCTTTGGCCATGGGCGCGCCAAACAATGGTTTGTAAGCGCCTTGGTGGCAAGTGTTGCAATTAAGTTTGGCCACGTCACCCAACTCACCCTTGCGGTTGTCTGGGAACACCGGTGTCAAAGGCTCCATGTAGTTGACGTTCAAGTCACGCGCCATGCGGATACCGTGCCAAGCAGTGACACGCTGGGGTGGTGCATCTTCCCAACTTTGGAAGGAGCGGCTGTTGTGACAGTAGGTGCAATTGACGCCGAGCGAGGTTGACATGTGCGTCATCAGGCCGTAGGTCCATTCGGTTTGTTTGGTGGAGTGCCTGTTGCCTGAGGGCAAGGGTGTCGGGCCATTCATGCGAATGTCTTTGGCTTGTAACAAGAAAGGCGTGAAGGGATCGTTGGGCAATGAGGATAAATTGACCACGGCAGCCGGTTCGTTTTGTCCCGCTTTATCGCCCAAGAAATTCGAGCCTTGCGGTTCGTGGCTTTGTGTGAACCAGATGGCCGATGGAACTGGCTGACCACGGTGACAGGTGTAACAAGTGACGCCGGTTTCTGCCACGTGCGGTTTCCATTCACTGTTGATGTATTGCGTCATTTGCAGCATGCGACGCGCTACTACCTTGGTGTATTTTTCATCGTCAGCGAAATTGGCCGGGTTGTGGCAATACACACAACCGCCATTGTTAGGCGCTACCCAGGCTGACATGGAGACCATCAATCGGTTGAATTGTGCAGTGCTGAGGTTGCCCAACACTTTCACATTTTTATAGGTCTGTGAGGCCTTAGGGCCTTCGCCGGGCGCTTGCGGAATAGCGACTGGCGGCACGTTGGCGTCCACCTTGGCAGCAAGCAGTCGGGTGTTGTAAACCTGAACCATGCCGGTGCCACGGTAACCGTGTTGCACGCTATTGGGAACTGGCAATTCGCAACCAGACAGTAGCAAGACTGCCAAGAAGCCAACCGCACATTGCCACAAGCGGTGTGTCCAATTCATTGATTTCATGGCTTGGCTCCCAGGGTCAGTGCCGGATCAATCACAGCGGGAAATACGTTGGGGTAAGGCGGCGCAACGCCGTGCTTGATTGCCCACAAATACCAGTTGTCCACCACGGTGCCGGTCAACAAAATACCGATGCCACCGGTCAAAGGACACAGCACAGCAAACCACCAAGCCCAGCGGTGGATGGATTCCATGGAGGCGTTAAAGCCCATGGTCCAACGCCAAAACAAGCCGGCACGTTCAGAGGCGGTGCCACGGTCCACGATTTGCTCAATCTCGCGCTCGCCGCCGTAACGCGTCACGGCCAAGATGGTCGCGCCGTGCATTGCAAACAGCAGCACCGAGCCATACAAGAACACAATCGACAAAGCGTGGAACGGGTTATAGAACAAGTTGCCGTAACGGATCGACAAAGCCGCCGTCCAATCCAGGTGCGGGAAGATACCGTAAGGCACAGCTTCGCCCCATGAACCCATCAAAATCGGGCGGAATAAACCGAGCACAAAGAACAGCCATAACGCTGCGGCAAACGCCCAAGCCACATGCGTGCCCATGCCCAATGCGATAGCCCGGCGATACATGCGCACCCACCAAGCCAACACAGAAATGGACAACAACAAACCGACAATCAAAAACCAACCGCCTTGGTTCAGCGGAGGTAATGACAAGCCATATTCAGGCGGTGGCGGCTCGAGCGCCAACCAAAACAACTGACGTACCAGTTGCACCGGATCCCAGTTGACAGAAGCCAGCATATTCAAACCGATGATGTTGAATGCGAGCATGCCGCACACCAAAGACAACACACCAAAACCGCCGAGGTAAATGGGGCCGAGTTGCGCGTTACCGATCTTGCCCAGAATCCAGAAAATGGCAGGGTGGCCAAAGCGCGGGCTGTTGCCTGGCCCGAGTTCAGTACCGTGGTGTACAGGCCCCTTGGCTTGCACCGTGGTGAAAAGGTTGTAGTAGTCAGCCATTTATGTTGCTCCTGTCAAGCGTCAAGGCCACTGAGACCAGATGGGCAGATTCAGCCACCAGCCCCACCATTCGGGCCAGCCGCGACTCCAAAACGGACCGCTGATCACAATGCACAAGGCACTGAACGCCACCGCTGCCATCGCCAAAAACACCCCTAAACGGTGGATGCCCAAGGTGCCGATGGAATAACCGATGGTGTCGCGGAAAAACGTATCTTCATGCTCCGGGGTTTTGACAACCTGGCCCTTGCCGGGATTGGTGGCCGACAAAATCAAAGCACCATGCAACGACAACGCGAACGTGGTGGCAAAGAAGAAACTCACCGCCAACATGTGTGCAGGGTTGTAATGAAAGTGCAGGTATTGGTAACCAACGTTGGACACCCAATCGAGGTGGCTGTAAATACCGTAGGGAAATGCATGGCCCCATCCGCCCATCAACACCGGACGAATCACTTCAAGCGTGAAGTACGCAAATATCGCCATGCTGAATGCCGCCGGCACGTGATAGCCCATACCCAACTTGCGACAAATTTCAACTTCACGCAGCATCCAAGACACAAACGCACCCAGCGCGCAAATGGTGATGAGTTGCCACAACCCGCCTTCCATCAGCGGCGCAAAGCGCAGGCCGTAGGACAGGTTGGGCGGTGCAATACTGATTTGCCACAAATTCCAAGTCGGGCCTTGTGAGGCGCCCCACAAAATCATGGCCGTTCCTAAGAACGCAAAAAAGATGGTGGTGACCCCGAAAAAGCCCACGTAAAACGGGCCTAACCAAAAGTCAAATAAATCACCGCCGACAAGGGTCCCGCCTCGCACTCGGTATTTTTTTTCAAAGCTGAGCATGGCCATGTGTTAGCCCTCCTGCCGCAAGTGATGTCACAAAGAATTTAAAAAATGCAGGTGCTGTCTTTTAAACAGCACCTGCCGGTGCTGAAAAGCTCAGGACTTTTCGGCAGGAACAGCCGCAGGCATAGGCGAGTTTTGCGCCGTAGCAGCTGCAGGCTTTTTCGCGCCGTCGAGCCAGTTGAACTTGTTCGTGCTGAGCAAAATGAGGTGGATCATTGCTGCCAAACCGAACAGAAAAATACCCTGGACCACCATGGCCCGCAAAGGGTCGTACAAACGCCAAATTCTCCACATGATGTTTTCTCCTAAATGATGTGAGACATGAACGTATAAACCGTAGCCTTGACACCTGAAATGATGTTTGGCATGTTCTCCGCGCCAGGCAGCCAGGATTTCCAACGCATGCCAATCAACTGACCGACAACAGCAAACGAAAGCAAGACAACGAAACAGGGAACAAAAATCAGAACAAACGCAATTTTTTCATCCCAGTCGGATGATTTATGCGTCTCAAAAGAGGTGGTGTTAGCCATAGGTTTACTCCGTTCGGTTAAAGAACTTGACTCAGAACCAGGGCCGCCATGCCCAGACCAAGATGTGAGCCAGCACAGCGACTGCTGTGAAGCCAACGGTTCCTTGGATCCAGAACTGGTGGAACTCCTGAGCCTCTTCGTCAGTCAGGCCGGAAATGGATGTCCGATGATTTGACATGCGATGCTCCTTCTTCAAAATGGCCGCAAGGCCAACGCTGCGCCCAACCCGCGCAACCTGGGTAGCCGCAGCAGCTGCCGCGACATGGGGGTACGTCCACAGGCACACACCTGTGAAAGCAATTCATTGCATGGCTTCATGCGGCCTCTCCCAAACCAAGCTCGGCACCTGCGGAGCGCACATGGTCCTCGGTGACCAACTCGACACCGCTGGAGCGCGCCTTGCCCTCAGCCAAATCTCGCAAACGCTTGGCAGCAGAAATTTGCACCAACACCGGCTGGCCTGAGACCAAGGTGTGCAAACGGGTTTGCGCGGCGTCATCCCAAGGCGTGTTTTCCTGTGCGCCGCTGATGCCGCGCGCCAGCGTTGCATCCACCTTGTCCATATCGGTGCCCAGCGGCAGGATGTGGAACAACGCGTCGAACAAGGAATTGCACACCTCTTGAATCAAATAGGTGGCACCGCTATAGCCCATGAACGGGGTGCCGGTGTGGCGACGGATGATGGCGCCGGGAAATGAGGCTGGAATGAAGGTCGCTTTCATCGGCCCGGTGCTGCCAGCCTCGGCCAAGTACATGCGTTCGTTGTAGCTGCCAAACAAAATCAGCGGCATTTGTTTGTGAACCAGTTCACGCACCTCTGCGTTGTCTGTTTTTTGGCCAGGCAATCGAGAGACTGCAAACTTGCACGGCATGCCCATTTCGGTTTCTAAAAATTTGCGTATGCCACGCGCGTATGTGTCTGTGGCCACCACCGCGAAACTGGCGGTGGCAAAAAAGTCTTGGGTGACCGAGCGCCACAAATCCCAGACTGGTTTGATGGTGGTGTGGCGTTCGCGTTGAATGAACGGCTCGGGGTCCAGGCCCAGCAATTCGCCCAACTTGCGTAAAAACTTGGTGGTGCTGTGCAAACCGATAGGTGCTTGCAAATAAGGACGGTCCAGCGCTTCGCACAACATGCGACCAAACTCGCGGTACATGCAAATGTTCACATCGGCTTCGACCAGTTGTGACACCTCGGCCAAATGGCTACCCAAGGGAAAGACCATGTTGATGTCTGCGCCTATGCCTTGCACCAGTCGACGGATTTCTGCCAAATCGCTGGGGCTGTTGAATGTGCCGTAGCAAGGCCCAATGATGTTGACACGTGGCTTCTCACCATCTTTGCGAACACGCTTAGGCACTTTTTTCATGCCGTATTCGGTCCACAACCAGAACATGGCGCGGTTGGCGCATTGCCATTGGTCTTCGTCAATCGTGCGCGGTAAAAAGCGCATGAGGTTGGTGCCCTCGGGCGTGACACCACCGCCAATCATTTCGGCAATGGAGCCGGTGACCACCACGGCAGGTAAATCGGGGTCGAGCACTTGGTGGGCACGTTTCATCGCACCTTCCGTGCCTTCGCGTCCGAGTTGTTCTTCAGCCAGACCGGTGACGACGATAGGCAATTCGTGAGGCGGCAAAGCATCGGTGTAATGCAATACAGAAGTGACCGGCAGGTTTTCACAACCGACCGGTCCATCGATGACGACTTGCAATCCTTTGATCGCGGTGAACACATACACCGCTCCCCAGTAACCGCCTGCTCTGTCGTGGTCGAGGACAAACATCAGCCCATCTCCTCGGCTTTGCGTTTTTTCTGCTTCTTCTCGAACTGGCGACGCACTTCCTTTTTAAAGTCAGGGTGCATGACAGGAACGTCCTCCCACACACCGGCTTCATCGCCTTGCCCGACAGAACCGAAAAACGCTTTCATTTCGTCGAATCGCGCCTGGTTGCCAATGGCGGCGTTAACCACCTGAATCAGCGAACCGGCACCAGCCACGCCCATCAAGGGGCGCGCTGAAATGAGGTTGGTGAAATACAAAGAAGGAATGCACAACTCTTTAGCGGCTTGCACCACCGGTGTAGTGCCGATGGCAAGTTGCGGTTTGAACTCGTGCATGGCTGCCAAGTCTTGTTCGAGTGACGCGCGGAATTGCACATGCACGCCTTTGGACTGCAACCATTCGGCATCATGCGCATTCCATGGCGTGGCAGGACATGCGCTGCCGACATAACGCAAGTCGGCGCCGCATTCGATCAACAAACGTGCGACCAACAGTTCTGAGCCCTCATAGCCGCTCAAGGTGATGCGGCCATTGATTTTTTGCGAAGCCAAGACACCGCGCATCGCGCCCAATGTTTGGTTGCGGGCTGTGTCGATTTTTTCTTGAGATACACCGCAGGCTTGACCAATGGCGCCCAGCCAATCATGGGTGCCATCGATACCCACAGGTGCGGAACCTACCACCGGGCGACCGGCCGCTTGAAATTCACGCACGCTGGCGGTGTAAAACGGATGAATAGCTGCCACCGCTTTGCAGTCCAAAGCCGCATACAGTTCGCGCCATTCGCGTGTAGGAACGACAGTGCCAACCGCCAAGTCCATGGGACCGATCATTTGCGCAATGATCATCGGATCGGCCGGGAACATCTCGCCCAACAAAGTGATGGTCGGCTTGCTGCTGCGGCCTTGGCGAGGTGCAGCCACAGGACCGGCCATGGCTTCTTGTCTGGCGTAATGCAACATGGCACCAGCCAATACATCCTTGGCTTCTGCGTGAGTTGGCACACCAAATCCGGGTACATCTATGCCGATGACACGCACGCCGTTGATTTCTTTGGGCAGCAATTGCAGCGGCACACCGCTGGCTGTGGGGACGCACAAATTGATGATGACGATGCAGTCGAGTTTTTCCGGGTCGGCCTGCTCATATACCGCTTCGCGGATGTCTTCAAACAGCTTGCCAGTGACCAATGTTTCGGAATTGAACGGCACGTAACCCACAGTGCGGCGCGCACCGTAGAAATGCGAAGTGAATGTCAAACCGTACACACAACATGCTGAGCCGCTCAGTATGGTGGCGGTACGGCGCATGCGCAAACCCACCCGCAAGGAGCCGAAAGCCGGGCACATGGATTGCGGCTGGTCGTGCGCGCCTTTGGGATAGTCCGCTGCATATTTGGCCAAAACCTCGCTCTTGCCTGCCTTGGCAGCGGCATCCAGCATTTGGTCTTTGCCTGAATGACAGCCCAAACCGTCTGCGCTGGCGGCCGCAGGGTTTGGCAACGGGGTGATAGGAATGATGTCGCTCATGATCGGCTTCAGACTTCGTCGTAAACCACTTCGAGGGTCGGTTTGTCGATAACAGTTTTGCCTGTCATATCAACTTCGGTAGCAGGCGTCATGACAAAGTCGCGTCCGGTGACATCCGCGCTGAACAACCCCAGCAACTGGTCTTGTGTTTGCGGCTTGGGTCTCTGCGGCGGCGCCTCAGCCACGTTTTTGGCTAACTCGGCAAACAAGGCACCCCACTCACCATCGGGCTTGCCGATGATTTCGTAGCTGGCACTCTTGCGGCGAATGTCTTCATTGGCTGGAATGGCAGCCAGCACGGGAATGCCTGCGTTAGCTGCAAAGGCCTGGGCCTCACCGGTGCCGTCATCCTTATTGATGACCATGCCGGCCACGCCGACATTGCCGCCGAGCTTGCGGAAATATTCCACCGCGCTACAGACGTTATTTGCAACGTAGAGAGACTGCAAATCGTTGGAGGCGACGACGATGACTTTTTGGCACATGTCGCGGGCAATCGGCAAACCGAAACCGCCGCACACCACGTCGCCCAAAAAGTCCAGCAATACGTAGTCAAAACCCCACTCGTGAAAACCGAGTTTTTCCATGGTTTCAAAGCCATGGATGATGCCGCGCCCACCGCAACCGCGACCCACTTCGGGGCCACCAAGTTCCATGGCGAACACGCCGTCACGAATGAAGCAGACGTCACCGATCTTGATTTCTTCACCCGCGAGCTTTTTCTTGGATGAGGTTTCGATGATGGTGGGACAGGCTTTGCCACCGAACAGCAAACTGGTGGTGTCGCTCTTGGGGTCACAACCAATGAGCAAAACTTTTTTGCCTTGCTGCGCCATCATGTAACTGAGGTTGGCCAGCGTGAAGCTTTTGCCAATACCGCCCTTGCCATAAATGGCAATGATTTGAGTTTCCTTAGTCACCTCGCCGGTATGCACAGCATCGGGCTCCTGGAAAGCCTCCTCGCGCAGGCGTTCGACAAATTGGATCGGCTTTTCATTGCTTTTTGGGTCACTCATCAGTCTCTCCGTTTACCAGCCTTGGATGAAAATGCATCTGTCTCAGTTGTATTTTTAGATTTACATTGACTTGTGTCAACTCAAATTGACGTTTTATCTGTCGCACTAGGGTAATCACTTATCTTTTCTGTGCCAACAACAAACGCGTGTGCAGTGGCATAGGGTTTGAAACCGGCTCAACCGACTCAAAACCGGCGCTTAACATCAGACTGCGCAACTCATCCAGAGAACGTAAGCGCCCACTACCCATTGCAAGTAAGTAAAAATGGAAATAAGCGTCCCCTACCGGTTTTTCTCCGGGCGGTTGCGCCATAGGCTCGGCCAGTAACAGTCGACCGCCGCTGGGCAGCATCTGGTAAATCTTGGACAGCAATGCTCTGACCACTGCATCCGGATGGTCGTGTGCCACGCGCACCAAGGTGACCAGGTCCGAGCCCGCAGGCAAGGCGTTAGAGATGAAGCTGCCGCCATGCACCGTGACCCGGTTTGACACACCGGCTTTGTCCATGCGCTCAGCCGCCAACGCAGCCACCGGCGGCAAGTCCATCAGGTTCAACTTCAAAGACGGGACTTTGTGCGCCAGCGCCAGCACCCATCCGCCTTTGCCCCCGCCTATGTCCAGCACCTCATGGTGCACAGAAAAATCGTAGGAGGCCAATAATTCCTCAATGACAAAACGCTGGGACGCTGACATCAACTCAGAGTAGCGAGCGACTTTTTCCGCCTCCCAGCCTTGCGGGTTGTCGCCGTTCATATAGGGCCAATACGCCTGCATATGCGGTTGCACTTCATCGCGCAACAAAGCCAGCGGGTCGCGCATATCGTCAAACAACACAGCGTTGTGTTCGATCATCAAACGCAAGCCCGGATCGGCAGCCACGGGGGCGCCCAAGGCGCCCAAGCCATAGCTGTTTTCGCCTCGCATTTCAACCAAGCGAATGGCAACTGCCGATTGCATCAATCGTTGCATAGCCGGTGCAGACATGCGAGCGTGTTGCGCCAATTGCTCCAGCGTTCGAGGCTGATCGCGCAACAACTCAAACAGATTCAAACGCACACAAGCCAGCAGCACCTGACTGTGCACGAAACCAGCCATGAGATCAAACAACTGGGCGGCGCGCCTGCGCGTGACCCAACGCGTCAGAGGATTGGAAATGGCCCAGCGGTAAAACTTCGGTGAAGTCATCCACTGGTCTATGCGTGCGTCTATTCGATGGCGCCAGCCGGGGCGCGACAAACCACGCTGGGGAGGCGACTTGGCCAGATCTAAACGTTTGAGGGTTTGCACTTCAGGCACTCACGCGTGTGGATTTGGCGGCATGCTGACGAGAAATGATTTCGCATGCAGATGGCGGCACCAAACGCTCTGACTCTTTCAACACCAACTGGCGCATAGCGGCGCGGCTTTCGCATGCTGGTACCGAGTCCACCGCGGTTTGCATCAAATTGTTGAAATAGTCCAAGGCACCAACGAGACCTAAATCTGCGGCTGCGCTGGGTCTGCCGTGGTGCGCGTCCTGTCCGGCAGGTTTACCGAGTTGATCGGCTTGCATCATCACATCGCGTATATCGTCGGCCACTTGGTAGGCCTCGCCCAAGGTATCGCCAAGTTTGCGCCAAGGCTGAGGATCGACACCTGCAGCCAATGCGCCGCCGCAGGTCGCCGCCACAAACAAGGCTCCGGTTTTGGCACGCTGGTACTGGCTGAGTTCTACGCGTGATTCACACTCCCAGGCTTGCCCGGCCACGATGCCGTCAGGTGCGCCCACGCCGTCACTGATGACGCTAAGGAGTTCGACCGTACGCATGGGATGAACCCGTCCGCTGCGCGCAATGGCCTGGTAAGCCATGACGATCAGTGCGTCACCTGTCAATAGCGCAAGCGGCTCGCCAAATTGTTTGTGCACAGTGACTTGACCGCGCCGAATATCTGCGTTGTCAAAACAAGGCATATCGTCATGCACCAGAGACGCACAGTGCAGCAATTCAATGGCCACAGCAGCTGCATCGGTAAGGCCGCGGTCATTTTCACCGCAGGCTTTGGCGACTGCGATACAAAGTTGAGGCCGGATGCGTGCGCCACCAGGAAACACTGCGTGCCGCATGGCTTCCATCAACCGGGGCGGCGCACTCGCGCCATGGGTCAAAGAAAAATGGTGTTCAAGCGCAGTTTCGATGCGTTCTATCAAGCTCATGGGACCCCCTGCTGGGGTGGCAACCGCCGCTTCGACAATTCAAAGCGACATCCACAAGTGTCAATTTAACATGACACTAAGCTTTGTCAATGGTTAAAACCAAGGGTTCACCCAAGTTTTAGTAGTTATTTAGCAATCAAAGTGCAGAAATTGAACTGGCTCAGGTATTCAAATGCTGGGTTCACCATCCCATGGGACTGACAGCAAACAACCAGGTATGGCCGCCAAACAACAACAGCGCCCAGGCGGCCATGCCGATCAAAACCACACGCAAGGTGTTCGGGGTTGCTGTGACCTCAATGGTTTGGCCTGCAGCCTGAGCCAATCTGTCACGCTTTCTGGCGGCGCGGAAATTGAGCACCGACCAAACCAAAAATGCACCGAACAACACCAGATCAGCTTGTTTGCCATTAGCCAGCAAATGGGCCAATGCCCAGACCTTGACCGACAACACCATCGGGTGACCTAGTTTATTTTTGATGGCGTTGTGTGGCACCTGCCCGGCCACCAACAACACCATGGCGACGAGCATCAGCAAAGCGGCGATATGACGCATGGCCAGAGGCGGATTCCAAATGAACGGGCTGTCCCATCGGATTTTGCTGAAACCATAGACCAGCAAGACAAACCCGACCAGCGAAGCCACGCTGTATAGGCCTTTGAACATTTTCTCGCCCATGTTTTCAATCATGCGATTGCGCCAACCGTTAGCGAACACACGCACTGAGTGGCTGCCTAAAAACAGTACCAATCCCAAAATGAACAATGACATCGTTTTCCCCTGGTTATGAACTAGACATTCAGCGCTTCGCGCAGTGACTTTGCTTTCAATGCTGACGCTGCAACACCCAATCTGCCAAAGCCCGCAAAGCTTGGGTTTGCATCAATGCACTGTCAGCCAATGCCTGATGCGCTTGCTCGGCCAGTGCAGTGGCTTCTTTTCTTGCGCCCTCCAAACCCAGCAAGGACACATAGGTGGGCTTGTTGTTTTCTGCGTCCTTGCCCGCCGTTTTGCCAAGCACCGCAGTGTCAGCAGTGACGTCCAAAATATCATCCACCACCTGAAACGCCACGCCTAGCGCTTGACCGTAGGACAACAAGGCTTTCATGGCTTGTGGTCCGGCTTGGGCGGCTTGTGCACCCATGAGCACGCTGGTCTCAAGCAAGGCACCCGTTTTGCATCGATGCATGGTGCGCAATTGATCGATGGAGAGTTGCACGCCCACACTGGCCAGATCAATCGCTTGGCCGCCAGCCATTCCCGCATGGCCGGCACCACGAGCCAGCAAACCGCACAACCGCGCTTGCACTTGAGAAGGAATCTCGCTGTCTGACGGTGTCAGCAATTCAAACGCCAATGTCTGCAATGCGTCGCCCGAAAGCAAGGCACCGGCTTCACCAAATTTCACATGCACCGTCGGTTTGCCGCGCCTAAGCACATCGTTGTCCATGCAAGGCATATCGTCATGCACCAGCGAATAGGCATGGATCAATTCAATCGCGCAAGCCGCACGCATGGCGGCCTCAGACATAGGGGCAGCGGGGGAATCTCCAACGCATGCTTCAAGGCTTGCGAGCACTAGCAAGGGCCGCAAACGCTTGCCGCCATCCAACACGGCATAACGCATGGCCTCGCCCAGCCCGGCGGGTGCGGCTTCGGGTACCCATTGCATCAAGGATTGCTCGACCAACAGCAACTGTTTGCTGCTCCATGCTGTCATGTCGAAACTGCTCATTCCGCGCCGCCTGACCAATTTTTCAAAGTACCAGCTTCCAACACCTGAATCTGAGATTCAACCGCTTGCAACTGGCTGCGGCAATGTTCCAACAAGAACGCGCCTCTTTGGTACGACTGCAACATATCTGCCAGCGGCATTTGACCGGACTCCATCCGCGCGACCAATTGCTCAAGCTCTTGCACAGCGGCTTCGTAGCTGGCGGGTTGAACAGGTTCAGTTGCTGGGACAGGATGGGATTTGGCTACCTTGGTCATGGTGTGTTTGTGACAGAGTTTGCAAGATTGTAGGTCTCTAACCAGACGCGGCTACAATCGCCTTCCGCCTGGCTATGAGCCAGTTCTTTATTTCTCTCTCCCTGTGGGGAGTCTTTAGGTCAGGACGTCGTATGTCTGATTTAAGTCTTCAACTGCAGCAGGCCGGTGGCCAACTCCCAGTTAAAAGCTACTTTGACGAAGCGCTTTATCAGCGCGAATTACAAACCCTGTTTAAGCAGGGGCCGCGCTACATCGGTCACGCCTTGTCTGTGCCGGAGATAGGTGACTATTACGCCTTACCGCAAGAAAACGAAGGCCGGGCTTTGGTTCGCACGGCCAACGGCATTCAACTGATTTCCAATGTGTGCAGACACCGCCAAGCGGTCATGCTCAAAGGTCGCGGAAATTTGAACGATCCCGCCAAGGCCATGGGCGGCAATGTCGTTTGCCCGTTGCACCGCTGGACGTATTCCCCGCGAGGGCTTTTACTGGGCGCGCCACATTTCAAACACGACCCTTGTTTGAATCTGGAAAATTACCCGTTGCAAGAATGGAACGGCATGCTGTTTGAGGCCAATGGTCGCGATGTGGCCGCCGACATGGCTCACTTGGGCCCGCGCAAACAACTCGATTTTTCGGGCTACGCTCTGGACCACGTGGAAATGCACGAGTGCAATTACAACTGGAAAACCTTCATCGAGGTTTACCTAGAGGATTACCATGTTGGCCCTTTTCACCCGGGGCTGGGCAACTTCGTCACCTGCGACGATTTGCAATGGCAACTCAACGAAAACTATTCCGTTCAAACCGTAGGCGTTGCCAATCGTTTAGGCAAGGCAGGCAGCCCAGTTTATGAACGCTGGCACGAGGCATTGCTCAACTACACCAGTGGTGAACCGCCTATGCACGGCGCCATTTGGCTGACCTATTACCCACACATCATGGTCGAGTGGTATCCGCATGTACTGACGGTGTCCACCTTGCACCCCATGGGTTTGAACAAAACCATGAACATCGTGGAATTCTTCTACCCCGAAGAAATAGTTGCTTTTGAACGCGACTTTGTCCAAGCGCAACGCGCGGCTTACATGGAAACCTGCATCGAGGACGACGAAATCGCTGAGCGCATGGACCAAGGCCGCATGGCCTTGATGCAACGCGGCGACAACCAGGTGGGGCCTTACCAAAGCCCCATGGAAGACGGCATGCAGCATTTTCATGAGTGGTACCACAAACGCATGGCGCAGCAAGATTAATGCAAGCGCTGTGGATGTTGCTGGCCTCTGCGTTTCTGGCCAGCATGGGTGTATGTGTCAAATTCGCTTCTGCCTATTTCCACGCCAGTGAACTGGTGTTCTTTCGCGGCCTGATCAGCTTGGTGATGATGGCCATTTATGCACGCTTTGCACGCCTGAGCCTTCACACACCCGTTCCCGCCATGCATTTTTGGCGCAACATTGTGGGTGTGACTTCGTTGGGCTTTTGGTTTTATGCGATCGGCAAACTACCGCTGGCAACTGCAATGACACTCAACTACATGAGCAGCGTATGGATAGCAGCTTTTTTGGTGGGCGGCACGCTCATGGGCACCTTGATCGGCACTGACCATGATGCGCGTCGACAAGGACCTTTGGTGCTGGCTGTACTCAGCGGTTTTGCAGGTGTGGTGTTGATGTTGCGGCCCACCATTGAACAAGATCAGGTGTTTGCCGGATTGGTGGGTTTGATGTCTGGCTTCATTTCCGCATTCGCCTACATGCATGTCATGGCTTTAGGTCGCGCCGGAGAGCCTGTGGCTCGCATTGTTTTTTATTTTGCATTGGGCACCACCGTCGCAGGCTTATGCGGCATGGCAGTCACTGGCATGTCACCTTGGGACTGGTCCCATGCGGTTTGGTTATTGCCCATAGGCATATTGGCTTCGCTAGGTCAGATGTGTTTGACCCGCGCCTATTCACGCGGAGCTACTTTGGTGGTGGCCAATCTTCAGTATTCAGGGATTGTGTTCGCTGCCTTGTATGGCTTGTTTTTGTTTGAAGAGCAATTGCCTTTGATAGGATGGTTGGGCATGCTGCTCATCATCACCAGTGGCATTGCCTCCACTGTCTTGCGTACCAAAGCGGTACCTGACTCACCTGCCGAGGAACATTGACCATGTACACCACGCTCATCTCAGCGACAGCATTGAAAAATTTCAACGGCGAATTGCGTATCTTCGATTGCAGTGCTGACTTGGCAAAACCCCAAGCTGGCATGGAACAGTTTCTTGACAAACACATTGCAGGCGCATTGTTTGCAGACATCAACTCTGACCTGTCCACACACGACACCAACTTGGCCATCAATGCGGGGCGTCACCCTTTGCCCTCGCGCGAACATTTTGCAACTTGGTTATCCGCCAACGGTGTTTCCAATGACACCCAAGTCGTGGTGTACGACAGGCAAGGCATGAACTATTGCGGCCGGTTGTGGTGGATGCTGAAATGGTGCGGCCATGAAGCGGTTGCGGTTTTAGACGGCGGCTTACAAGCGTGGGAGTCTGTCGCCGGCGCATTGCAAACTGGCCAAGCTGCAACACCTGCGACAGCATCCTTTGCATTGCGTGAACCGTTAGTGGTTTTGAAATACACGGCCGAGGTTGCCAAAGCATTGGGCCAAGCTACTCAAACGATTGTGGATGCACGTGCACCCGCCCGCTACAAAGGAGAGACAGAGCCCTTTGACCCTGTCGCTGGGCACATTCCAGGCGCTTTGAATCGACCTTTCAACAGCAACATCGGTTCAGACGGCTTGATGAAACCCGCTCAAGTCTTGCGCGCTGAGTTTGATACTTTATTGACCGGGCATACAGCAGACAGTGTGGTGCACCATTGCGGCAGCGGCATCAGCGCCGTACCCAATGTGATTGCCATGGAAGTGGCGGGGTTGGGACGAACCGCTCTGTATGCAGGAAGTTGGAGCGAGTGGTGCAATACGCCCGGCCTGCCCTGCGCACAAGGCTAAAG
>CANHLD010000005.1 GCA_947461325.1 Comamonadaceae bacterium | reverse complement strand
GCCAACTCTTGCGGGTCAAAGCTGAAGTTGCGGTCTTCGCGCAAATAAATCGGCACACCGACCGCGCCGTTGGCCTTGATTTGTGAATCGTAAATCGGAAAACCCGGCACCGGATAAATGACTTCATCGCCCGCACCAAAATCGGTCACCGACTGAATCGTGTAGCCAATGAAAGGCTTGGCGCCTGCGCCGACCACGACGTCATCGGCATCCACCTTGATGCCGCGCGTACGGGCAAAGTAATCGGCAGCGGCCTGTCGCAATTCAGGAATACCGGCCGAAGGCGTGTAACCATGTTTGCCGCCTGTGATGGCCGCAATGCCAGCTTGCTGAATGTTTTTCGGTGTCGGGAAATCGGGCTGGCCTATGCAAAAAGAAATGATGTCATGGCCTTCACGGATCAGCTTGTTCACCTCGGCCAGCACCACAAATGCGTTTTCTGTGCCTAGGCCCAAAGCACGTTGACTCAGTTGCGTCATGGCTTAAACCCCTTCAACGATGCGAATTTCACGCACCACTGCGTTGTCACCGAGTTCGTTCATGGCCGCTTTGTAGTCCGGGCTGTCATAAGCAGCGAGTGCGGCTTGAATACTTTCAAATTCAATCAGCACCGTGCGCTGCATCTTGCCGTGTTCTTTGACCGCAGTGGGCATGCCGCGAACCAGAAACGTGCCGCCTGCGGCGATCAGCGCGGGCAAAGCCAGCTTGGCATAGGCCGCCAAGGCGTCCTGATTGTGAATTTCTTGGTAGGCGCTGATGATGTAGGCCTTGGGCATGTCTTTCTCCTTTGAATTTTTTTTACAAACGCAAAGTGTAGACGCTCAAAAAAAAACGGGCCCGCAGGCCCGGCCTGGGCAGTCACACACAAGACTAGCCGAGGGACTTGTAGACCTTTTCTGGAAAAACACACCGAATAAGATGTCAGCAACATCCTTTGAAGTCTCAGCCACTGAATGACAAGAGAATCAGCACCATGACGCGTCACGAGCATGAGTCAAGTTGGGCGGTTTTTTGCCGGGTCATAGACAACCACGGCGATTTGGGCGTTTGCTGGCGACTGGCTTCACAACTGGCTACAAGCGGCGTGCCGGTTCATCTTTACGTGGATGACGCCAGTGCTTTGACGTGGCTGGCACCGTCTGGCTGTGCCGGTGTAAGCGTACTGCCTTGGCCTGCCGATGATGCAGTGTTTACTGCCGCCGAAATGCCGGGCGTGGTGATCGAAGCTTTCGGCTGCGAAATCCCTTTGGCGTATCAGGCGGCGATGGCAGCACGCTCGACGCCGCCGGTCTGGGTCAATCTGGAATATTTCAGTCTGGAGGCCAGTGCGCAACGCAACCACGGCCTGCCCTCGCCTGTGCTCAGCGGTCCTGCGAGCGGTTTGACAAAATGGTTTTACTACCCCGGTTGGGGCGAACACAGCGGCGGCTTGCTGACAGATTTTCGGCTCGGCGCAATCAAGCCAATGCCTGGATCCCAGCATCCGGTCGCGCCGGGCACCCATGGTGGCTTGGTCTGCGAAGATCAACAAACCCGAGCACTTTCAACCCAGATTTCGGCCAGTCTCTCCTTTGAAAGTGACATCCCAAATAGAGATGCGCCAAGTGAAAAGCACTTGCATATCAGCGTGTTCTGCTACGAACCGCCTGGGCTATTGGTTTGGCTGAAGCAACTCGCTGGACTGCCTGCACAAGTGCATTTACACATCACCGCTGGGCGCGCCTCGGCGGCAGTCAAAAAAGCCATGCACTTACTTGATGTATCCAGCTTGGGCTTGGATTTTCTGGACTACATGAGCCAGACGGAATACGACCATTTGCTGGCAAACATGGACTTGAACCTGGTGCGTGGCGAAGACTCGCTGGTGCGAGCGATGTGCATGGGCAAACCGTTTTTGTGGCAAATTTACCCGCAGCACGACGGTGCACATATGCCGAAGTTGCAAGCTTTTTTGCAGCAGACCGGTGCACCTGAGGTGGTAGTGCAAGCGCATCTGGCATGGAACGCTTACCAGCCGCAAGCTTTGCCCGAATGGACCCCAGCCTGCCTGAGAGACTGGTCCGATTGGGCACAGAAGATTCGATTGCATTTGTCACGTCAAACCAGCCTCGCCGAGCGCTTGAGGGGCTTTGTCGCGGCCAAAGGCTAAAATAGCCGCTTTGTCCAGATCAAATACCCCTTTATGAAAATAGCTCAAGAAATCCGCGCAGGTAACGTCATCATGCACGGCAAAGACCCGATGGTCGTTTTGAAAACCGAATACAGCCGTGGCGGCCGCAACTCGGCCACTGTGCGCATGAAGCTCAAAAGCTTGATCGCCAACTTTGGCACCGAAGTCGTTTTCAAAGCCGACGACAAAATGGATCAGATCATTCTGGATAAAAAAGAATGCACCTATTCTTATTTCGCCGACCCCATGTATGTGTGGATGGACACCGACTTTAACCAGTACGAAGTCGAAAACGAAAACATGGGCGACTCGCTCAACTACCTGGAAGACGGCATGACCGCCGAAGTGGTGTTCTATGACGGCAAGGCCATCTCGGTGGAATTGCCCACCAGCGTGGTGCGTGAAATCACCTGGACCGAACCGGCAGTCAAAGGTGACACTTCAGGCAAAGTGCTGAAACCCGCCAAAATCGCCACCGGCTTTGACATCAACGTGCCAATTTTTGTAGCCCAAGGAGACAAGGTGGAAATCGATACACGTACCGCGGAATACCGCAAGCGCGTTTAAGCCGGGTTTGCTCAATGCCAACCGCCTGTGCCTTAGGGTTCAGGCGGTTTTTTTTGGAGTGTGATGCGCACCCGTCGTGAGTTCACTCCTCCTCAACCCCCACGCCAACCTGCTGCCTGCACCCACGGTCACCGCCCCGCACCAGAATACCGCCGCCACGCCTAGCCACGCGCCTAAGCTACCAAACAACATGGGCATGGCCACGCTGGAGGCATTGACCAACATCAAGCGCAAACCCAAGCCTTCACCCTGACGATCCGGCGGCAGCAATTGGTGCATGCTGCTCATCAACATCGGTTGCACGCTACCCAATGACAAGCCCAGCAAAGCCGACATCATGCCCATGGCCCATGCAGCGTGCGCCAACGGATAAAGCGCCAGCATCACACTGGTGAACAGCATGGCCACCACAATCACCTGCCACTCCTGCCAGCGCTTGGAGAGCCAAGGCAATACGATGCGTATCAACGCAGCGCTCAATGCAAAGCCCCCCAATATGGCCCCGATGGCAGACGCGCTGATGCCGCGCTCATGTCCTAAAAGCGGCACCACAAAGGTGTGCATGTCCCAACTGGCGGATAAAAACCAATTGACGATAAGCAAACGTCTGTAGGACGGTTCAAAAAGCAAATCCCAAGCGCGTTTGGCTGGAACTGTACCTTGTGCAGACAGCTCAGCGGCAGGCATAGGAGCTTCATGACGCACCGCAAACCATGCCAACCAAGGCAGCACACCTAAGAAAGTGAAAGCAGCAGAGAAACCAGAAATATCAATCAACAAGCCTGCAGCCAACGGACCTACAAAATTCGAAGCAGCAGGCCCAATGGCCAGCCAGCTGTAGGACAAACGCATCTCATCCACATCCCGCGACAGTCTTCCCACATGCCTTTGCAACGCGATGATGGCCACGCCAGTGGCACCGCCGCACAGCAAGGCGCTGACGCATAAGATGGGAAACACCGGCCAAATGGCGGCCAGCAAAGCGCCCAAACTGGACACAAACACGCTCAACATCACCGGTCGCTTCAATCCGTGTTTATCTGCATAGCGCCCGGCTGGTAAAGACAAAAACACCTGTGCCAAAGCAAACATGGCGATCAATGCACCCACAGATGCCACGCTGTAGCCAAGTCGCAATGCCAGCAAGGGAGCAGCCATGCGCATGCCGGTCATGCAAGTGTGTAAACAGGCTTGCCCGGCGATCAAACGAATCAGATTTTTTTTCAAAACGCTTTTGAAACGACCCGCTTAATCTGGATCGTTCGGGTCTATGACATCCGACATATCGTCCATTTGCAAGGGCAGTCGCGCCAGCGCCTCGGTCTCGGGCAAGGCTTCCACCACTTTGAGTGCTCGCCGCATTTGCTTGCTGCGGGTGTCGGCCTTGTCCAAGGTGTCGGCAGCTTTTTGCACTTGCTCGCGCACCTTGGCCACCCATTCTCCGTAACGTTCAAACTCGGTTTTGACTGCTCCCAACACCTTCCAAACCTCAGACGCTTGTTTCTCCAAAGCGAGCGTGCGAAAGCCCATGTGTAAGCTGTTCAATATGGCAAGCAGCGTGGTAGGCCCGGCCAGCGTGACCCGGAAATCTCGCTGCAAAGCGTCCATCAAACCGGGGCGACGCAACACCTCGGCGTACAAACCTTCCACCGGCAAAAATAAAATCGCAAAGTCGGTGGTGTGCGGCGGCGCCAGATAACTCTCGGCGATAGTTTTGGCTTCCAAACGAATGCGTGCTTCCATGGCTTTGGCCGCACTCTCTGCACCCGGCGCGTCGGAACGGTTTTGCGCTTCTAGCAATCGTTCGTAGTCTTCACGCGGAAATTTGGCATCTATGGGCAGCCACACGGTGGCGCCGTCATCGCTGCGGCCGGGCAACTTGATGGCGAAATCCACACGCTGGTTGCTGCGCGGTTTTGTCTCAATTTGCTTGCCGTATTGCTCAATGGTCAACACTTGGTCTAGCAGTGCCTGCAATTGCACTTCACCGAAGATGCCTCGGGTTTTCACATTGCTCAGCACTTTTTGCAAATCGCCCACACCTTGCGCCAGCGTTTGCATTTGCCCCAAACCTTGGTGCACTTGCTCCAAGCGCTCGGCCACTTGTTTAAAGCTTTCACTCAAACGCTTTTCCAACGTGGTTTGCAGTTTTTCATCCACTGTCTTGCGCATCTCTTCGAGCTTGGCGAGATTGGTTTCTTGCAAGTTTTGCAATTGCCTGTCCAAGGTTTCGCGCACCTCAGCCATGCGACGCGTATTGCCCTCGCCCAGGGTTTGCAACTGAGCATTGAGATTGGCCTGCATCAAGGAGAGTTGCTCGGTCAAGGTTTGCTGAAACTGCGCCATGCTTTGCGACATTTCCTGACGGTTACCGCGCAAGTTTTCGCTGACTTCAAAACGCATGTCGCGCGAAATTCTTTCAAGCTTTTCCTCTAGCTGCTCCATGGCCTGGTTGCCTTGCGCTGGGGCATTAGAGAAGCGGCGCATGACATAAAAAGCTGCACCGATGATGCCGGCCAGCACGATGACATAAGTCCAATCGGTATTCATGGGCGGGTCAAAACCTCGGGGTTAAGTGGCGTGAGCGCCGTGCCGTTGTCGAAAAAAGCGATCAGGTTGTCGGCGGCCAGATTGGCCATGGCCAGCCGCGTTGCGCGGGTGGAACTGCCTATGTGCGGCGTCAAAACAGCATTGGGCACCTTCAGCAAATCCGGGTGCAATTTGGGTTCGCCTTCAAACACATCCAAACCCGCTGCGGCAATTTGACCGGCGGCCAACGCCTTGGCCAGCGCCGCATCGTCAATGATGCCGCCACGTGCGATGTTCACCAGTGTGGCGGTCGGCTTCATCAGTGCGAGTTCTGCCGCGCCTATGGTGTGGTGCGACTCTTTGCTGTAAGGCAACACCAACACCACGTGGTCAGCTTGTTGCAACAGTTCTTGTTTGCTCACATACGTTGCCTTGCATGCGGCCTCATTCGACGCGCTGAGACGGCTGCGGTTGTGATAGATGACGCGCATATTGAAGCCGTGCGCACCGCGTTTGGCGATGGCTTGACCGATACGCCCCATGCCGATGATGCCCAAGGTGCTGCCGTGCACCGCCATGCCAGCAAACGACTCCAACGCCCATTTTTGCCAGTGTCCATCTCTTATGTAACGTTCGCTCTCGGTCACACGTCGGGCTGCAGCCATCAACAAAGCAAACCCGAAGTCAGCCGTGGTTTCGGTCAACACATCAGGCGCATTGGTGGCCAGTACGTTGTGCTGGGTCATGGCAGGCACGTCAAAATTGTTATAGCCTACGGATAAATTGGCGCAGATTCGCAAGCGCTTGCATGCCGCCAGCACCTCGGCATTGACCGGTTCTATGCCCATGGTCAGCGCGCCGTCATGTTGGCTAAGCGCCTCCATCCACGCCTGTGGTGTCCACTCCGGGTCAATCTGATTCGCAGTCACCTCAAAGTGCTGCTTTAATTTCTCAATCACCTCGGGGTAGATTGGTCTGGAAACAATAATGGATGGTTTCATTTGTTCAACATATTTAATTTAGACGCCCACCAAGGGGTAATAGCAGGCAACAAGGTCAATGTCCAGATGACAACCCAAGCGGTCAAGGGCATCAACATGGTCATGGTCGGAAATTGCGCAACCGTGATGACGGCCAGCACCACGGGAATGACGCCGGTTTCACGCACGACGCACAAAAACAATTTTTCTTTCAACGTGATGTTGGTCAGCAGCAAAGAGGAAAACACAGCCAAAGGTCTGGCGATAAAAATAAACATCAATGACACCAGCAAACCCGACAAAGCCGTGTCAGCCAACATGCTCAGTGAAACAAAGGGTCCCACCATCATGAAGATCAAAGGCTTGGCCAAACTTTCAATATGAGTCTCCATGTGCTGCAAACCAGCATGGAAATGGTCGTGCTTGTGGTTGAAATTGGCCAGCAACCCAGCGACAAACGCAGCCAAGAAGCCATTGCCATGAAGCATTTGTGCCAACAGGAAAGTGGCTAAGGGAATGAAAAGCAGAAAAGCGAAATCGAATGCAGGGTGCGAGATGCCTCGCATGTGCTCACGTTGACGGAATTTGTCATACACCTGCATGAGCAGCCAACCAGCCAAACCGGCAACGCAACCGAATAAAAATTGTTGTCCAAGATTCAATAGGTTAAGCGGACTGAACAACTGACCTGACAAAGACTCCACGCTGTTTAATTCAACGCGAGCCAACACCATCTGTGCAATGGCTGCAGTGAATATCGCACCGACCGCGTCGTTAAGGGCACTTTCAGCCACCGACACATTCACCACACGCTGATACACATGCTTGAACATTAAACGCTTCAAAGTAGGGATCAAAGCAGCCGGATCTGTCGAACCAATGATGGCGGACAACAAAGCGGCCTGAGGACCACTGATACCTAATGCCATCAACAAAGGGAACATGACAAAGAAAGTGATGCCATAGCCGACCACAGCAATCAAAAGTGTCGGCCAGGCAATGGCCAGAAATTCAGCTCGGTCAATTTCATCCCCGCCTGACTTCAAAATAACAGCGGCCAAGGCGGTGCAAACCACCACAGCCAGCACCAATTGAATCGATAGCGGCAACAAAGCATCGTGCAACACAATGCCAATCAGTAATTGCAAAGTGAAGCTGGGGAAAACAGTACCCGCTGACAACTTGCTGCAAGCCCAGCCGAAGCCCAGCATCAGGGAGAGACACCATAAGGTTTGGGCTAGAACCGCCTCGGTGGCTATCAGACTGTCCATGAAGGACAAAATTTCATGCGACTGCCAATTGACTCCAGCGGCAAAGACGAACAAGGCAATCAACTTCAAGTAATTCATTCAATGTTTTTCCGTGGTCTGTGATTCATCAGCAGATTGAGCAATACCAAAAACTTGTCTGAGGTAAGCCAAGTAATTGGCATCCTCGCACATGTTTTTCGATGGCGTGTCCGACAGCTTGGCCACCGGTTGCCCGTTGCACTCCACCATTTTGATAACGATCTGCAAAGGCTCATAACCGAGATCGTTGGTCAAGTTGGTGCCTATGCCGAATGCCAGTTGGCAACGTCCGCGAAAGCGTTGGTACAACTCAATGGTGCCAGGCACGGTCAACCCATCACTAAAGATCAGTGTTTTGGTCAACGGGTCAACCCGGTTGTTTTTGTAATGCTCAATCATGCGCTCGCCCCAGTTGAACGGGTCACCGCTGTCGTGACGTGCGCCGTCAAACAATTTGCAAAAATACATATCGAAATCGCGCAAAAAAGGTTCTATGCCGTACACATCGCTAAGTGCAATGCCCAGATCACCCCGGTATTCACGCGCCCAGGTTTCAAAGCCGAACACTTGGCTATCGCGCAAGCGTGGACCCAGCGCTTGACACGCTTGCAGGTATTCGTGCGCCATGGTGCCCAAAGGCGTCAAGCCCAAGCTTTTGGCAAACAAACAATTGCTAGAACCGGCAAAACGCCCGGTCGGTCCCGCCCCCAAACGCGCAGACAGTACACGCAATACTTCTTCGTGCCACGGTTTGGAAAACCGACGGCGTGTGCCGTAGTCGGCAATCTTCAAATCGCCCAAATCAACGGCTTGCAATTGCTCGATTTTGGTTTGCAAGCGCTTGCGCCCTTCCACGTAATCCGGCACCGGTTGGGTGTGGCGGAAATACACTTCGTTGACAATGGCCAGCACCGGAATTTCAAACAAGATGGTGTGCAGCCAAGGGCCTTTGATTTGAATGTCGATGGAGCCGTCGGGCAAGGCGTTGACGGTGATGTATTTTTCGTTCAGTCTGAACAAACCCAGAAAGTCGACAAAGTCACTTTTGATGAAACGCAATGCGCGCATCCACGCCAACTCTTGTTCTGAAAACTTCAATTGGCACAGCGATTTGATTTCGCTGCGTATGTCGTCCACATAAGGCGCGAGCAGCACGCCGGGTGTGCGGCATTTGAATTTGTAGGACACCTGCGCGCCGGGAAACTGATGCAGCACCGCTTGCATCATGGTGAATTTGTACAAATCCGTATCCAGCAAACTGGTGATGATCATGGCGATTCCTGTGTCAATCCAACCAACGGGTGAATGACGCAACCGCCTCGCGCGGTGTGCGAAAAGTGTTGACGATGTCTTTGTCGTCGGCATAGCCCAGCGCCATACCGCAAATCAACATTTCGTTATCCTCTGCACCGATGTGCGGCAGGATGATGTTGGCAAAACCGTTCCAAGCTGCTTGCGGGCAAGTGTGCAAACCCATGCCTCTGGCGGCCAGCATCAGGGTTTGCAAAAACATGCCGTAATCCACCAGCGAGCCGCGCCCCATGACTTTGTCCAAGGTGAACATCAAGCCGACAGGTGCATCAAAAAAACGGTAATTGCGCTGGTGCTGCGCGTGCATTTTGTCTTTGTCACCTTTGGTGATGCCAAGCAGTCCATACAAGCTCCAACCGTTTTCACGTCGTCTGTCTATGAAGGGGCTGACCCATTTTTCCGGGTAATAGTCGTAAGCCTCGCGGTAATCGGCGGCTTTCTCCGGATGGGCTCTCACCTCGTCGTGCGCAGCACACACTTTGTGCACCAAACTGTCTCTGCTGTGGCCTTGCAACACATACACCTTCCAAGGCTGCGTATTGGTGCCCGAGGGCGCTCGCGCGGCCTGCGCCAGCAGTTCTGTCAAAAGCTCGCGCGGCACCGCTTGCTGCGTGAAAGCCCGCGCAGACATACGCGTATCAATCGCTTGTTGAATGTTGTTTGAGGCGCTCATGTCAATTTTTCTAAAACAGTTAAGAGAGTTGAAGGCAATGCAGTGACAGCTTTGCGGGTCTGCTTATCCACATACACATGGATAAAGTGTCCATGCGCCGCGCAAAGCTCTGCGTCTTGCGCAAACACACCGACCTCATAGCGCACGCTTGACGTGCCTATGCGCGCAACCTTGATGCCTGCTTGTATGGTCTGGGGAAATGCCAGCGATGAAAAGAAATTGCAATGCGTTTCCACCACCAGACCGATGGTCTCACCATGGTGAATATCCAGCGCACCGTTTTCAATCAAGTGTGCATTGACTGCGGTGTCAAACCACTGGTAATACACCACATTGTTGACGTGGCCGTAAGCATCGTTGTCCATCCAGCGGGTGGAAATGTCTCTGAAGGTATGGAAGGCTGAGCGCGGCAGCGCTTGAGGTCGGTTATTTGGAAGCGTCATAACTGCTGATTTTGCCAGTGTTGCCAAGCCTCGTATGCCACAGCGAAAGTATGGATCTGCACTTGCACCGTATCAGCGATGTCTTTTCCATACCCCCCGGCCATGGCCATGGCCACAGGAATGCCTTTGTCTGCCGCCCATTGCAGCACCATCTGGTCTCGTTGACGCAAACCTTCAAAGCTGAGTTGCAAGCGCCCGAGCCGGTCGCCTTCGTGCGGATCGGCGCCGGCGAGATAAAAAATCAAACCGGGCTCGCATCGTTGTTCTAACTGATGTAAAGCGATGTGCAACTGCGCCAAATACTCTTCATCACCACAGCCGTCCGGCAATTCAATGTCCAGATCGCTGCTCTCTTTGCGAAACGGGAAATTTTTCGCCCCGTGCATGGACAAGGTGAAGACACTCGGGTCGTGTTTAAAAATAGTCGCCGTGCCGTTTCCTTGGTGTACATCCAGATCAATAACGGCTACCTGCAATACGCGGCGCTCCTGACGTGCGACTTCTGCTTGCAACAAACGCGCAGCCACGGCCACATCGTTGAACACACAAAAACCGCCGCCCTTGTCGGCGTAAGCGTGGTGCGTGCCTCCGGCCAAATTGGCGGCCACGCCTTCTTTCATGGCGGTACGTGCCGCTCTGATGGTCGCGCCCACAGACCGCCTTGCACGCTCTACCATGCCCTCGGACCAAGGAAAACCAATTTCACGCTGAGCCGCCGGACTCAAACTGCCGTTCACCACCGCATCTATATAGCCTGGCGTATGCACCAAGGCGAGTTCGCCGTCGCTGGCCGGTTCAGCCAGTGCCAATTGCAATTGCGGCAACTCGGTGGCCAGTCTTTGGCGCAGCAATTCGTACTTGCCCATGGGAAAGCGGTGTCCGGCGGGCAAGGTTTGAATATGTGTAGCGGCAAAGTAGATGTGCATCCCGAATTATTGGGGACAGCCCGACATCCTGGGCTTAGCCCGATTGGAATTTGGCCAGACCGCGAATACCGGAAATTATTGCTACATAAATACTGTATTTTCGATGCCTTAAACCAACAAATAAATTAATTGGTAACAAATTTTCAGTTTTATTAATTAATTTGTAATTATCATTTAATTTGATTTTATAAAGTCAAATTTTGATGATTTTGTCGATTAACAGGCGTCACCGACAGATATCAATCTGTGTCTACAGTCTTGGACTCATATCTCTATTGCAAGAGACGGACTGGGTGATGGCTGCACCACAAGGAGGCCAGGTTCTCAGTGGTGAAGCAGGCATCAGCCAAGCTACCGTGGGTGGTCAACACATCACCACCATCAACCAAAGCAGCAGCAAAGCCACCCTGAGTTGGCAATCATTCAATATTGCCAACGGGGAATCGGTCAGGTTTGTCCAACCCAGTGCCAACTCGGTCACGATCAACCGCATCAGCGACCCGAACGGCTCAAAGGTTCTTGGCAAACTCAGCGCGAATGGTCAAGTCTGGTTGATCAACCCGGCCGGGGTGTATTTTGGCCCGGGGGCGCAAGTCAATGTAGGCGGATTGGTAGCTTCCACCCTCAACCTGCCACATACAACCGATCCGCTCCAACTGCGCGGGCCCCTGTCCTTTTCGGACAACTTATCCGCGGTGACCAATGAAGGGCAAATCACCACCACGCCGGGCGGTTATGCCGCCTTGCTTGGCGCCAGCGTCAGCAATATGGGAAGCATCTCAACACCGGGCGGGCGCATTTTGCTGCTGGGCGATAAAGACAAGGGTTCGGTCTACTTGAACGGTCGTTTGGATACCTACAGCTTGGTTAACAACGTGGTGGGTTTCGTTGAAACCAGTGCAGCCCGAGTGCAAATAGATGAGGCTGCACGTGTGTCTACGCGCAATGCCGACGGCAGCAGCGGCACTTGGTTGATTGACCCGACCAACTTCACCATCAGCAGTGGGTCAGGCTCCTCCACGACCAGCGGCATAGGCGCGTCCACGCTCAGCACAAGTTTGAACAGCAGCAGTGTCAGCATTGCCACTGACAACAGCAGCGGCAGCGATTCCGGTCACATCTATGTGAACTCGGCCGTCAGTTGGAGCTCAGCCACACAGCTGACTTTGAGCGCCTACAACGATATTTATATTAGTGCACCCATCACCTCGAGTCACAGCAGCGGCAAGCTCAGCCTGCTTTATGGACAAGGTTCGACGAGTGGATCGATCAGCGGCGTGGCGGCCGACTACCACGTGAATGCACCGGTGACTTTGGCGGCAGGTGCAAATTTCTTCACGCAACTCGGCAGCAATACCGCCAACCTGAAAAGTTACCAAGTCATCACCAGTTTGGGCAGCAAAGGCAGCACCACAGGCACGGACTTGCAAGGGATGAACGGCAGCTTGACCGCGAATTACGCCTTAGGTGCGGACATTGATGCGAGTGGCACCACTTCTTGGTCGACCAACGCAAATTACAAAGGGTTCACCAAGATCGGTAACAACACGACGACGGCCGATTACTACAGCGGAAGCTTTGCAGGATTGGGACACGTCATCTCAGACCTTTACTTGTACAGGCCGTTGGTAGGGGTCAGCGGCTTGTTTGCAGTGTTGTCCAGTGATGGCGTTGTCAGAGACACAGGGTTGGTCAACATGGCCATCACCACCAACAGCAGTGGCGGCTTGGTCGGTAGAAATTACGGCACAGTGAAAAACAGTTTCACCACCGGCAGCATCACCAGTCAGGCGGGTTTTGTGGGTGGGTTGGTAGGTGAAAATAGCAATGACAGTGTCTTAGGTACAGGCAGCATCACCAACAGTTATTCCACTGCCACTGTGACTGCATCGACAAACATACCTGCAGGCGGTCTGGTTGGCTATAACCGGGGGACCGTTACCAACAGTTACGCTGCCGGCGCTGTGAGCGGCACCACAGGCTACACAGGTGGATTGTTTGGGGAGTTGACCGCTATTGGCAGCGTCTCAAACAGCGTGTGGAACACGAGCACCAGCGGACAAAGCACAGGCTATGGCAGTTACTCGAACGGCAGCGGTACTGTGACTGGATTGAGCACGTCTGAAATGACTTCATCCGGAAACTTCTCCAATTGGAGTTTCACCACACCTTGGATTATTTACGGCGGCTATACCGCCCCCCTGCTCAGAGCATTCATGACGCCCTTGAGCATCAGCGCCTACGCCTACGGAACTCAGTTGTATGACGGATCCACTGACACCACCTTGGCCAGTTACACCGACCCGGGCACCTTGAGCAAAACATTTGCCGGCAGCATCAGTTATGCGCTTGACGGCGCCGATGTAGGAAGCCACGCTGTCGTGGCCAGTGGTTTTTATTCAGATCAACTGGGTTACCAAATCAGCTATGCCTTCACCACCAACAGTGTGACTGTGATCAGTCAAAGCAGTTCAAGCACGCAAACCGCCAGCCTGAATGGTTTACTGAGCTCAAATAACACAAACACCACGACACAGAGCGCATGGGTGGACGAACTACTCGATCTGCGCAACCCGTCTGCCGCTCAAGCCGATGAATCTTCTTGGCGCGCCAACGTATCGCCAACGACTTCAAGTACCACGGAGTCCTATGCCACAGATTCCTCGGCAACAGATCCTGATCAAGAGACACTGACAAGCCCCATACTGAGCGCTGCGGCTAACCAAGCAGTCGTTGCGCATAAACAAAACAACACGGTGGTTCCCGGTATAGCGGACGTGGAAACTGCAATGCGCACGAACGAATTAAAAACGGCACAACAAACCCAAATCACAGGCGAGTTGATCTGGGATAACCATGGCAGCGACTACACCGGCAGTCAACGTCTGCAAGCACATCCTCAATTTCAACATGTGTTCAGCCATGGAGATGAAGTCCAAATACAAGGGCTGGGCACGCTAGACGACATGAGGTTTGGACGCTTAAGTTACGAGTGGTCTTTGAATGGTTCAGATTGGCGAATGGGTGCTGCCACCTCCCGCTTGAGCTACTCTCTGGGTGGTTCAGCGGCGTCTCTGCAAGCCTATGGCAATGCGTCGCAACGCAGCTTCTGGGTGGATAAAAACACCATGCAAAGCGAGCAACTGCAAATGAACTGGCGCATGGAGCTAGAACATTACGAACTGAATGATTTGCAGGACGAAACAGGCATAGCCAACCAACGCAGCTTGCATATGCTGCAGACCCGTTTTGCCGTCAACAGTGAGGGCGAAAACTTCTCCAAATACCGAAGCTGGTTCAGCTTGGGCCTGTCAGTAGGCGAATTGTGGTTCCGCGACACGACGGCAGACATAGGCGACGCCACATACGCGCAAACTCAAGGCCACTTTCATAAACTCAATATGTCGGCCGGGCTTATTCAAACCCTTAGACAACGTTTGTACGCCTCGCTTAGCTTGCACGGCCAATGGAGTGGTAAAAATCTCGACACCTCACAAAAAATGTCGTTCGGCGGCGCACAAAACGTGCGTGCTTACCAGCCCGGCATTTTGTCCGGGGACAACGGCCAATGGGTCAGAATGGAACTCACTCGGCAATGGCCCCATGAACAAGTCGGGCCTTTTCCGCCCGGCAATTTCGCGGCTTCGGTGTTTTTGGAAAGCGCTTGGCTTGAGGTGTATCACCGACCATGGTCCAGCGTTTCAGACAACCAAGCCAAGCTGAGCGGAGCCGGGGTCAGTATTTCGTGGTCCGGGACCCACCATTGGTCGGTAAGTCTGTCATTTGGCCGCGCGCTTGGCAAAACACCGTCGTTACTGTCGGGTTCTTCATCCTTGCACACCAGTGCTTGGCTGGAATTGGTCAAAAAATTCAAATAACCAACAGCTCAATTTGCTACAAGCGTGGTGCATTCCGTCATACAGTCCATTTTTTATGAGTCTTTTTTAATTGAATAAATAAATTTTTAATACTTATTTATTTAAATACGTTCTTTTTCAGTGAGGCAATTAGACACTCAACTCTAAATTGTTGCAATGCAACAAAAAGCGCTTGATTAAGCTAGTACAAACCCTATACTTCTATTCATGCTGCGGCGCAACATAAAAGCCTGCAGTCACAAGTGAATCTATTAATCAACCTTGAAGGAATTTAACCATGATGACCGCAGAACAAATGATCGCCGCTCAAAAAGCCAATATGGAAACACTGTTCGGTTTGACCGAAAAAGCGTTTGCAGGCGTTGAAAAAATGGTGGAACTCAACATGGCTGCTGCCAAAGCCGCTATCGCTGATACCCAGTCTCAAGCACACGCTGTAATGAACGTCAAAGATGTTCAGGAACTGTTGGCACTGCAAGCCGGTTACCTGCAACCCCTGAGCGAAAAAGCGGTTGCGTTCAGCCGCCACGTTTACGAAATCGCCTCAACCACAGGCAAAGAATTCGCAGACGCTGTAGAAGCCAAAACCTCTGAAGCCCAAAAATCTGTGCACGGTTTGGTCGACTCTGTTTCTAAAAATGCACCTGCCGGTTCCGAAAGTGCCATGGCGATGATGAAGACAGCGATGTCAGCCAGCCAGACCGCTATTGAGAGCGTTCAAAAAGCAGTCAAGCAAGCCACAGAAGCCGCTGAAGCCAACTTGCACGCCATGGCCACTTCCAACGTGGCTACTGCCACTGCCAAGCCTGCTTCACGCAAGCGTTAATTTGCCAGCAAAGATTGTCTCCTCGGATCCTCAGGAACAATGGTTCAGGGATTCGTTTACAAGGCCCGCTCACAAGGCGGGCCTTTTTTTAGGTTAATCAATCAAGCCTCATTTTAAAGAACCCGCTTTCAAACAGAAACGCGGGTTTTTTGATAACTATTGCGCCAACAAAGCCTTTAACTGCGGCAAAGCTTGTTTCATGGCGGCACGCCCGGCTTCTATGCTTTTCTTGCGTGCAGAAAATTCTGTGCTGCCAATGTCAGGCAATGCAGGTCTGACCACCACATCAGCCTGAGCCAGTTCCAACTGGGTGATGCTCTTGCCCATGATGCTGAATGTTTGCAACAGCACTTTGAGCATGTCGCTGGTTTTGGCATCCTCGGGACGGCTGGAAATATCAATCGCCAACACCAGGTCAGCGCCCATTTGTTTGGCATAACGCACCGGCACAGGTGAGACGAGGCCGCCGTCCACATAATCTTTGCCGCCGATGCGAACCGGCTCAAACACCGACGGCACTGCGCTAGAGGCTCGAACTGCTGTAGCCACATCGCCCCGCCTGAACAATACACCGTCGCCGCTTCGCAAATCAGTAGCCACTATGCCCAAAGGCATTTTCATGTCTTCAATTTTCATGCCATTCAACTGGCTGTTAATGTATTTGCCTAAAGCTTCGCCACGCAACATGCCGCGTCCGGTGAAAGGGTTGGCCCAATCGGTGAATTGAGATTCATCCATGGTGTCAGCCAGCCATTGCAACTGCTGTCCGGTCTTGCCGCTGGCATAAAAAGAAGCCACCACACTGCCCGCAGACGTACCCACCACCAAAGCGGGCTTGATACCTTCTTCTTCCAACACTTGCAAAACACCAATATGTGCAAATCCACGCGCCGCGCCGCCACCTAAGGCCAGGCCCAGCTTGGGAATTTTCTTGACCGCAGGCGGCGTCTCAACGACCGGCGCGTCCGGCTTGACCACGGGAGGTGGCGCCGTGGCACAAGCGGCTAATAACAAAAGTAGACAAATCGAAAAGGGTCGGTATTTGAAAGTCATGGTCTGTCATCGCAAAGTCAAGTTCGGGATTGTGGCAGGACTTCACTGCCATAATCAAACGGCTAAGGTGCTGCAAATGCACCCAATTTTTCATTGAAAGGCTATGTATGCAAATCAAAAATAATGTTTTTATCGTCACCGGCGGTGCGTCTGGTTTGGGCGAAGGCACTGCAAGACTGTTGACTCAACATGGCGGCAAAGTCGTGATTGCCGATATGCAAGACGAAAAAGGCACAGCAATTGCTGCTGAACTCGGCGGCGTGTTTGTGCATTGTGATGTTTCCAACGAAGAACAAGCGGCGGCCGTGGTGGCCAAGGCGCAAAGCCTGGGCAAGTTATCCGGCCTGGTCAACTGCGCGGGCATTGCCACCGCCGAGCGCACAGTCGGTAAATCCGGCCCTCACGTATTGGCTGGCTTTCAGCGCACCATCAACATCAACCTGATCGGCAGCTTCAACATGATTCGCCTGGCCGCACAGGCCATGAGCACCAACACCCCGGAAGAAACAGGTGAGCGCGGTGTACTGATTTCCACCGCATCTGTCGCTGCTTATGACGGCCAGATTGGTCAAGCAGCTTACTCGGCCTCTAAAGGCGGCATCGTCGGCATGACCTTACCTATCGCGCGCGATTTGTCCAAGTTGGGCATCCGTAATATGACGATTGCCCCAGGCATCTTCGGCACACCCATGATGTTCTCCATGCCCAAGGAAGTGCAAGAAGCCTTGGCAGCAGGCGTGCCCTTCCCGTCTCGTTTGGGAACACCTCAGGACTATGCGAAATTGGTCATGCATATTCTGGACAACGACATGCTCAACGGCGAAGTGATTCGTTTGGATGGCGCGATCCGTTTGCCCCCCAAGTAATTCACTCAACACCCACCGATCAACCTCATCACCGAGACTGCACACATGTTTTTACGTCGCCTTATTCACGCCTCTTGCCTCTTGCTGATTGGCCATTCATTGGCCATGGGACAAACCACGTCATCCACGCAACCTGAGCCATCAACCGGTCTACAGGCCAGCGCAGGTTTGCAATTCAAGCAACGCGGTGTGGCATCCGCCCACCCACTGGCCAGTCAAGCCGGTTACCGCATCTTGCAAGCTGGCGGTTCGGCAGTGGATGCAGCGATTGCAGTTCAATTGGTTTTGACGTTGGTTGAACCGCAATCAAGTGGTATCGGCGGCGGCGCATTCATGCTGCACCACGATGGCCGTCAATTGCAGGTATTTGATGGGCGTGAAACCGCTCCATTGCTTGCACCCAGTGATTTGTTCATGCTCAACGGCAGGCCCTTGATGTTCAACGATGTGGTCGCTGGTGGTCGCGCGGTCGGTGTGCCCGGCTTGCTACGCATGCTCGCCACCGCGCACCAGCAGCACGGTAAATTGGCTTGGGCCAGTTTGTTCGAGCCAGCCATTGAATTGGCTGAGAAGGGTTTTCCCATCAGTCCTCGTTTGCATGCGCTGCTCAAAACTGAAAAAAGCCTGCTCAAAGACCCGCAATCGGTGGCGTATTTTTTCAATCCAGATGGCACGCCCTTGCCTGTGGGTCATGTATTGACCAACCCCGGACTGGCCGCTGTTTACAAGGCCGTTGCAAGTCGCGGCATTGACCCTTTTTATACCGGTGAAATCGCACAAAGCATTGTCAATAAAGTGCAGCAGCACCCGAGCAACCCAGGCTTGTTGACCATGTCAGACATGAAGAAATACCGGCCTGCCATTCGCGAGGCCTTGTGTTTTTCGCACACAGCAAGCAACCAGAAAGCCTTGCAAATTTGCGGCGTCGGTGCGCCCTCATCAGGGCTGATTGCCATGGGACAAACCTTCGGCATCTTGTCGCAGAACAATAAACTCAGTAACGATTTAAACAGTATTGATTGGCTGCACAACTACAACGAAGCCGCGCGTTTGGCCTTTGCCGATCGAGCCATGTATGTCGCTGATCCAGCCTTTGTGAGTCCGCCCGCCAACGACTGGAGCAGTTTGCTAAAGCCCGCGTATCTGCAACAACGTGCCAGTCTGATAGCAACTTATAGAGCACCTAATGCCGCAGCAGGTAATCCTGGCAGCACAGCGTCTTCTTATGCGCCCATGCAAGATGATGTTGAATACGGTACTAGTCACATCAGCATCGTTGATGGACTAGGCAATGCCGTATCCATGACCAGTTCGATTGAAAGCGGTTTTGGTGCTCGCATCATGGTCAGCTCGGGTGAACGAGGCGGCTTCCTGTTGAACAACCAACTCACTGACTTTAGCTTCTCCCCGCGTGATGAAAACGGCGCGGCTGTTGCCAACCGTTTACAAGCCGGTAAACGTCCGCGCTCCTCCATGAATCCAATATTGGTATTTGCCACTGACGCACAAGGCCAACGCGGTCCTTTGCAAGTGAATATGGGAAGCCCGGGCGGCGCCATGATCATCCACTACACCAGCCAGAGTTTGTGGGCCATGTTGCACGCCAATATGAACGCGCAAGATGCCATCAAACAACCGCATTCAGGTGTGGGTGCTGCCAACGGCCCGATACTGCTTGAGAAACCCTTGTTCAGTGCTGACACCATGGACAGCCTGCGTGCACGCGGTCACGAAGTAGTGCAAATCGATATGAACAGCGGTTTGCAAGTGATTCAACGTGATGCACAAGGATGGTTCGGAGCCGCCGATCCACGCAGAGAAGGCTCGGTCAGCGGCGACTGATTCGATGGCCATACCCCAGTCTTTCATTCAGGAACTGATCGCCCGCACCGACGTCGTTGACGTGGTCGGGCGCTATGTTCAGCTGAAGAAAGGCGGGGCTAATTACATGGGCTTGTGCCCGTTTCACGGCGAAAAATCTCCTTCATTCACGGTCAGTCCAAGTAAGCAATTTTTCCATTGCTTCGGTTGCGGCAAAAACGGTAACGCCATCGGTTTTTTGATGGAACACACCGGCATGAATTTTGTGGAAGCGGTTAAAGACCTCGCGCAGTCATACGGCCTACAAGTTCCAGAAGACGACACTGATCCGCTAGAACGTCAGCGCGCGGCGCAACAGCGACAGCGCCAGGTCACGCTCACTGACGTGTTGGAGAAAGCCGCAGAGTCGTATCGCAAACATTTGAAAACCAGCAGCAAAGCCGTGGCTTATTTGAAAGGGCGCGGCCTGACTGGTGAGATCGCAAAGGACTTCGGTTTGGGCTATGCGCCCGAGGGCTGGCGCAGTCTTGCCAGCGTGTTTCCCGATTACCAGGACGCTTTGCTGGTTGAGTCCGGTTTGGTCATCAGCAATAACGAAGATGCCACCGAAGAAAAACGCTATGACCGTTTTCGCGACCGCATCATGTTTCCGATTCGCAATATCAAAGGCGAATGCATTGGTTTCGGCGGACGCATTTTGGGAGAAGGCACGCCCAAATACCTGAACTCGCCGGAAACGCCGGTGTTCAGCAAAGGGCGAGAGTTGTATGGTTTGTTCGAGGCCAGAAACGCTTTAAGAGAAGCAGGTTATGTGCTGGTCACTGAAGGTTATATGGACGTCGTGGCATTGGCTCAACTCGGTTTCGCCAATGCAGTGGCCACCTTGGGAACGGCTTGCACCAACGAGCATGTGCAAAAACTGTTTCGCTTCACCGATGCAGTGGTGTTCAGTTTTGACGGCGACGCCGCCGGCAGACGCGCTGCACGCAAAGCGCTCGACGGGGCGCTACCCTTTGCAACCGATGTGCGTAACGTGAAATTTTTGTTTCTGCCGACAGAACACGACCCGGACAGTTTCATCCGTGCACATGGCAGCGAGGCTTTTGCACGCATGGTGTCTGACGCCACGCCGCTCAGCCGTTTCATGATCGAGGTATCGCGTGAGGGTTGTGACATTGAAATGGCCGAGGGGCGCGCCATGCTGGCGTCTCAAGCCAAACCTTTGTGGACAGCACTGCCTGAAGGCGTTTTGAAAACCCAACTACTGGGCGAATTTGCAGACCTGATCGGCATCGGTGAACGCGAGTTACAAAGACTGTGGCAAGGAACGGGGCAAGCTGCCAACACTGAACGCCAACGTTTTGCGGGCAAAGCCTCTAAGGCCCCCGTCTCAGCCAAGCCTTCGCGTGGCATCGCGATGCGCCGCAGACTGCCCACGCGGCAAGACCGAGCATTGCAAATTTTGTTCACCGACATGAACCAATGGTCGCTCATGGCTTTGCCCTTGCAACATGTGTTGATGGATTTACCGGTGCCACACGGAGCTTTGTTCACCTGGCTGGATCAGCAATGGCAAGAGCATGGTGTGCAACCGCTGGCTGCCTTGCGCGAGGGCTTGCGAGGCCATGAACATGAAGCAACACTGGCCTCTTTGATTGACAACAACCCGATTGACATGGATAACGATGCCAGCGAACTGCAAAGCATCATGCTAGAAATGGAAAAAGTACATCTGTCCGCTCAAATAGATGATCTGACGCGGCGCATGGCTACAGACACACAAGCCTATGCCGCCATCAAACTCTTGAACGCGCGTTTAGCAGGGCTTAAAAAAGTGTCTCAGGTATAATCCACTCTCTTACAAGCGCGACAGCAATACCTCCGGGCCGGCCAACCGCGACACACAGCTCGCAAACCGCCAAATTCCGCAAGGACTGCATTCCAAATGTTCGCCCCTCCAGCTTGTTTGCCCTCTTTGATACACATTGACGCTCAGCCCGGCTGCGCGTGATTTTCTTTTTGTTGCCCGAGTATTGACATGACTGCCAAAAAATCAGCCAAGCCTGCAGCCAAAAACGCTGCTAAACCTGCAGCCAAAGCCGCTGCTAAACCCGTTGCCAAAACTGCAGCAGTCAAATCCGCTGCCAAAGCTCCCCCTTCGAAAACTGTGACCAAACCTGTGACAAAAGCTACCGCCAAACCTGCCTCCAAACCTGCCTCCAAACCTGCCGCCAAACCTGCAGCAAAACCTGCAGCCAAACCTGCAGCCAAACCTGCAGCTAAAGCACCTGCAAAAACACCTGCCAAAGCTTCAAGCAAACCCGCCACCACCTCTGCCGAACGTGCCAAGCCGCCAAAAGCTGCAGCCAAGCCCGCTGCTAAAGGCAAAGCCGGAAAAAAAGCCGTTGCTGAAGACGACGATATCGTTGACCTCGAAGCTGAATTCGCTGAAGAGACAGCAGCATCCAGCGGCGAAAAGGTCAAGCCTTTGCGCATGAAAATCAGCAAGGCCAAAGAACGCGCCTTGATGAAAGAATTCGGCTTAGACGAAGCCGTTCTGTCCGAAGAAGACCTGGCCAAACGCCGCTCGCGTCTGAAAACCCTGATCAAGTTGGGCAAAACACGCGGCTATTTGACCCACGGCGAAATCTCCGATCACCTGCCCGACAAACTCGTTGACGCAGAAACCTTGGAAGTGGTGATCACCATGTTGAACGACATGGGTGTGGCGGTGTTCGAGCAAACGCCGGACGCCGAGATGCTGATCATCAACAACACCGGCCCGACTGTCGCCAGTGAAGAAGAAGCCGAAGAAGAAGCCGAAGCCGCTTTGTCCACTGTGGACAGCGAGTTCGGACGCACCACCGATCCGGTGCGCATGTACATGCGTGAAATGGGCACAGTTGAATTGTTGACGCGCGAAGGCGAAATTGAAATCGCTAAACGCATCGAAGGCGGTTTGATGGCCATGATGGAAGCCATCAGTGCATCGCCTGCTACCGTCGCAGAAATTTTGCGCATGGCTGCAGACATCCGCGAAGACAAAGTCGTCATCTCCACCATCGTCGACGGCTTCACCAACGCCAACGAAGCAGATGACTACGTGGCCGAAGAAGACTTTGACGAGTTCGACGACTCTGACGACGACGACGGCAAGGGCGGCTCCAAAGCACTGACCAAAAAACTTGAAGAACTCAAGAGCGAAGCATTGACCCGCTTGGATCGCATTCAAGTGCTATTCGACAAACTGCGCAAGAGCTTCGACAAAGAAGGGTACGGCACACCGGCCTACATGAAGATTCAAAAATCCATCAGCGATGAAATGATGACCGTGCGCTTCACCGCACGCACCATCGAAAAGCTGTGCGATTTGGTGCGATCACAAGTTGATGATGTGCGCAAAAAAGAACGTGAACTGCGCCGCATCATCGTAGACCGCTGCGGTATGCCGCAAGAAATGTTCATCAAAGAATTCCCTGCCAATTTATTGAACCTGAAATGGGTGGAAAAACAATCTGCTGCCGGTAAAAACTGGTCGGTCACCATGACCCGCAACATTCCTGCTATCCAGGAATTGCAAACCAAACTGACTGACATACAAAACCGCGTGGTTGTTCCTTTGGCTGAACTCAAGGACATCAACAAGCGCATGAATGAAGGCGAGCGTGCATCACGCAACGCCAAAAAAGAAATGATCGAGGCCAACTTGCGTCTGGTTATTTCTATCGCCAAAAAATACACCAACCGCGGTTTGCAATTCCTGGACTTGATCCAGGAAGGCAACATCGGTTTGATGAAAGCGGTCGATAAATTCGAATACCGTCGCGGCTACAAGTTCTCCACTTACGCCACTTGGTGGATTCGTCAGGCCATCACGCGTTCCATCGCTGACCAAGCTCGCACCATCCGCATTCCTGTGCACATGATCGAAACCATCAACAAGATGAATCGCATCAGCCGTCAACACTTGCAAGAGTTCGGCTTTGAGCCAGATGCCTCTGTGTTGGCGGAAAAAATGGAAATGCCGGAAGACAAAATCCGCAAGATCATGAAGATCGCCAAAGAGCCGATTTCCATGGAAACACCTATCGGTGATGATGATGATTCACACTTGGGCGATTTCATCGAAGACGGTGCCAACACCGCGCCAATCGAAGCCGCCATGCAAGCCGGTTTGCGCGATGTGGTGAAAGAAATCCTCGACGGCCTGACACCGCGCGAAGCCAAAGTGTTGCGCATGCGTTTCGGTATTGAGATGGACAACGACCACACCTTGGAAGAGGTGGGCAAACAATTTGATGTGACGCGCGAGCGCATCCGTCAAATCGAAGCCAAGGCCTTGCGCAAACTCAAGCATCCCAGCCGCTCTGACAAACTGCGCAGTTTCATCGACACCCTGTGACCGAGCACCATAACCGTCGTGGCGTGATCGCCATGACGGTCGGCATGGTGTGCTTTGTCTTGAACGACACGCTGGTCAAGTTCGTCAGTGACACGCTCCCAACCTCCCAATTGATTTTTTTACGCGGCCTGATGGCCGTGCTGGGCTTGTTTTTGCTCGCGTATGTGACAGACCGCAGCCATTTCAGTAAAGCCGGTTTATCGCACTTAGGCAACAAATGGGTGGTGTTGCGCTCGGCGCTGGATGGTGCCGCGAGTCTGGTGTATTTGAGTGCGTTGTTTCATATGCCACTGGGTAATGCAACCGCGATCAACATGTCAGCACCGCTGCTGATCGCGCTGCTGTCAGGTTTGTTGTTGGGTGTGCATGTCAGCGGTCGTAATTGGCTGATCATCAGTTTGGGTTTCATTGGCGTGTTGCTTGTCGTGCAACCGCAAGCTGACGGCTTCAACGCTTGGGCTTGGGTTGCGCTAGCGGGCACTTTGTTGCATGCCTTGCGAGATCTGAGCGTGCGATTCATCGCACCGCAAATTCCTTCT